>JAITPV010000041.1 GCA_031289275.1 Tannerella sp. | reverse complement strand
CCGTCCATTCGGATTTGCAATCCGAATGTATGGAATATAAGGATTTATAATCCGAAATAAATCCTGCGACCACTATTTTTTTAGCGGATTGCGAATCCTGCGAAACGAGAGACTGCTTTATTCTTCACAGTGACGGCAGTTGTATTGAGAAGAGGAATCAATCCTCTAAAAGAGACTTCCGCCAATACAGCCAAAGTCCCCTTTAGGGGATTTAGGGGCGGGGATTCAGGGGTACAAAGAGCGTAACGTAACGGAGGCACGGAGAAATACATCCCCCCGTGTTCGATATGATTAAGTAATCATCATTCTCAATTCTCAATTTTCAATTCTTCCTCGTGTGAATCGGGTTCCATATCCCGGTGTACGATTTGTGCGGTATCCTGAAAGGTTTCCCGGTTTAACTCCTGCCATAATATGTCTTTCAGCTCCGGAATGCCTTGCTGAGTGACGGCCGAAATAAAGACGCGGGGAATATCCGGCCATTCCTGTTCGAGGGTTTGAAGTTGTTCTTCGTCTGCCAGATCGCTTTTGGTAATGGCTAACACCCTGTTTTTAGAGGCCAGGTCGGGATTGTATCTGAGCAGTTCGCGGTCGAGGATGTCGTAAGCCTGCCGGATGTCGGCCGTATCGGCCGGAATCATGAAAAGCAGGAGAGAATTACGCTCGATATGTCGCAGGAAACGCAGTCCGAGGCCTTTGCCGTCGCTGGCGCCTTCGATGATGCCGGGTATGTCGGCCATGACGAAAGAACGGTTGTCGCGATATTGAACAATACCCAGATTCGGCTCCAGGGTTGTGAAAGGATAGTCGGCGATTTTGGGTTTGGCGGCAGATACAACGGACAATAACGTAGATTTGCCGGCGTTCGGAAATCCGACCAATCCCACGTCGGCCAACAGTTTGAGCTGAAGGACGACCGTCTGTTCCAGGCACGGTTCACCCGGCTGGGCATAGCGGGGCGCTTGATTGGTGGAGGTTTTGAAGTGCACGTTTCCGCGTCCGCCCTTACCGCCCTTCAATAGCCTGACGGATTGCCCGTCTTCCGTCACGTCGCAGATATATTCTCCCGTCAGGGCGTCGTAGGCTACCGTTCCGCACGGGACTTCGATAAAGCGGTCTTCGCCGTCTTTCCCCGTACTCCGTTTGGCGCTGCCCCCTTCGCCGGAGGTGGCAAAGACATGGCGTTCGTACTTGAGGTGCAGCAATGTCCAGAAGTTACGGTTGGCTCGCAGGTAGACATGTCCGCCCCGTCCGCCGTCGCCGCCGTCCGGACCGCCCCGCGGGATGTATTTCTCGCGCCGGAAGTGCGACGATCCCTGGCCGCCCTTTCCCGACCGGCAATATATTTTTACGTAATCAACAAAATTCGATTCGGACATACGATAAGATTCAAAGATTCATTCATAATTCATAATTGCTTCAATTGCCTCGTCAATGCGTTGAAAAATGGCTTCCACGGTTCCCGTACCCTTGATGGGCGCGTATTTCCCTTCACTGATATAATAGGTAGATAACGGGGCGGTTTGCGTATGGTAGACATCCAGCCGGGATTGAACGGTTTCCGGATGATCATCCGAACGCCCGGATTTTTTACCCCGTTCCAATAACCGTTGGATCAATTCCTCATCGTCCACCTGGAGGTCTAACAGGATGGAAATGTCTATACCCCGTTCATTCAGGATTTTTTTCAATGCAATAGCCTGTGGAATGGTACGTGGAAACCCGTCAAAGATAATTCCCTTTGAATTTCGGTTTATATCTAAAAATTCGGAAATCAGTTGAATGGTCAGTTCGTCAGGCACTAATTGCCCCCGATCAATATATTTCCGGGCGATTTGTCCCAAATCATTGCCCTCATTAATGGCATCGCGCAACGCCTTCCCGGTTGAAATATAATCCAGACCGTACTTGGCAACCAGTAATTCGCTTTGCGTGCCTTTGCCCGATCCCGGTGCGCCAAAAATAACGATATTCAGCATAATATTTGAAATAAAACAGTTTAATGATCGCTTTGAATTTTATAAATATTGCGGGAGGTACGTCCCAGGCCGTCATAATCCAAGCCGAATCCGACAACAAAATCCTCTCCGATTTCCAAACCGACATAGTCCGGTTTCAGATCGCATTTCAAGGACGCCGGTTTGAACAGCATTGTTGCCAGACGCACGTCGCTTGCTCCGGCCTCCCGCACTTTCCGTATCACATATTGCATGGTCAATCCCGTATCAACAACGTCTTCCAGCAGGATGACCGACCGGTTACGTATATCTTCCCGAATAGGTAACGTTTCCCGTACAACGCCGTTGGAGTGGGTGCCCTGATAAGAGGAATAAGCCGCAAACGTCAACTCGCAGGCAGGAGGCAAGTGACTCATCAATTCTGCGGTAAACAGGTATGCCCCGTTTAAAATCCCTACAAAAAGCGGATTTTGCCCTTCTATGTCGCGCCGGATCGCTGCTGCCATTCCCGTGATAATCGTTACAATTTCTTTTTCCGGGATAAATAGCTCAAAGGCCTTATCTTTCAGCCGGATTTTATTTTCCATCCATGTCCATGTTTTGCGGGGACAAACTTACGTAAAAATTCAGTGATTCAAAAAAATAATTCTATGATTCCATGATTCAAAATTTGTAATTGATATAAAATCGCGTATTTTTGCAGAAATAATTTGGATGGCATGTTGAAAATATTTGAAACAAAGAAGATAAAAGAGCTGGATCAATATACGATTGACCATGAACCGATCGATTCCATTGATTTGGTGGAACGCGCAGCCCGGGCTTTCACGCAGGAATACAGCCGGCATTTCACGAAACAAAACCAGGTAATCATTTTTTCCGGCTTGGGAAATAATGGCGCCGATGCGTTGGCCATTGCGCGGCTGTTGAGTGAAGAAGGATACCGGATAGAAGTCTACCTGTTCAATCCGGTGCAACATTTGTCGCCGGATTGCGAGTTGAATAAACAACGTTTGTTGAGCGAGCGGAAAGTCCGTTTGATTGAGGTGATTGAAGATTTTGCACCGCCGATTCTTACCGCCCGCGACGTAGTGATAGACGGTTTGTTCGGTTCCGGGCTGAATCGCCCGCTGAGCGGCGGATATATGGCGGTAATTGACTATATCAATCAATCGGAAGCTACGGTTGTGTCTATTGATATTCCTTCCGGACTTTTCGGCGAAGACAACCGGCTGAATGATGACCGGAGTATCATCCGGGCAGACCGGACGTATACCTTCGAGTTTCCGAAGCTGGCCTTTGTCTTGCCTGAAAATGCTCCCTTTACAGGCAAATGGAAGGTGTTACCGATCGGTATTCATCCGGCGGTCGTTGAAAGTACGGAAACGCCCTATCTGATGGTGACGGACGAGGATATGGCCGGCATGATCCGTCCCCGAGATACGTTTGCACATAAGGGCGTCTTTGGCCATGCGTTATTGATTGCCGGGAGCAAAGGTAAAATGGGCGCGGCCGTTTTAGCGGCGAAAGCGTGCCTGCGCAGCGGCGCCGGGCAATTAACGGTTCATCTTCCGCTACGGGGAGAAACGACGCTTCAAACGGCGATCCCGGAAGCGATGCTGAGTTTGGATGATCATGCGGATTTCGTCTCAACGTTGCCGGATATGACGCATTATAAAGCGATAGGCGTTGGCCCGGGACTGGGCGTACAAACGTCCTCCATCGCGATGATGGAGCAGCTGCTGAAGTCTGTGGACAAACCGCTTGTGTTAGATGCGGACGCGCTTAATATCCTGGCATTACATAAGGAATGGATCGAATGGCTCCCGCCGCAAACGCTGCTGACCCCTCATCCGAAGGAATTTGACCGGTTGTTCGGAGCCTGTGCTTCCGGATATGAACGGCTTCATAAAGCCGGGGAAATGGCGGTAAAACACAAGTTGTGTATTTTGTTGAAAGGTGCGTATTCCGCGACTTGTACGCCGGACGGAAGCATCTACATCAATACGACGGGCAATCCGGGGATGGCGACTGCCGGTAGCGGCGATGTGCTGACCGGAATCCTTTTAGGCCTTCTGGCACAGGGATACCTGCCGGAAATAGCGGCCGTAACGGGCGCCTGGTTGCATGGTCTGGCCGGGGATCTGGCAGCGGCCGACGCTTCGGAAGAAACGATGATCGCCGGAGATATTATCCGGATGCTCGGCAAAGCTTTTAAGTTACAAAAAGAGGAAAATGCGTTGTGATTTCCGCTCAGGAATGCACATTGAATAACAAATTGACGATATAGTGCACGAAAAAACAGTTTTTTTAAATAAATATCCGGGTTCTTGTTGTACCTTTGCGATATAATTCAAATGAAATAAGGAGAAAGGAGAAAGAAAAGATGAGTATGATTCATTTAATAGGAACAAATGCAGGTCTTGTTTGGAGAGCGTTGAGTAAATCCGGACGAGTAAGTTTGAAAGACCTTAAGAAAGAGACAAAAATACGGACGGAAAAAGAGGTGTATGCCGCCATTGGCTGGCTGGCCAAAGAAGGCAAAATCGAAGTTTCCGAAAGCGAAGGCGACGTTTTTATCTGGTTGGTATAAAACAGCCCTATGACATGGCAGAGAGCAGGTCACGGTTTCGTGATACGGGAATCCTTTTTATACTTGGAAAAAAACGGTTTTAGATTGTTTTTTTCCATTCCCGTATTTATTTTTGCGGCAAATTGGGTGTGAAATGACCGAAGAACAGAAGAAACAATTAGCTGTATTTGAAGTAAGAATACAGGATGTATTGTCTTTGTGCGAGGAACAAAAGGCAAAAATAAAAGCATTGGAGTTGGAACTGGATCAGGAAAAAACGAATCTGCAGCAAGTGCAAGAGGAGTTTCAGACGTTGAAGACCAAATACGGCTATTTGCTGACGGCACATGCCATTTCAGGCCATGCGGACGGCGAGATGAAAAGTGCGCGGATAAAGTTGTTGAAATCAGTGCGTGAGATAGACAAGTGCATCTCACTGTTAAACGGATAACTGTGGATAAGAATGAGTTTGACATAAACTTGGAAGTTCTCGGCACCGTGCTACCCGTGAAGGTGAAGCGGGGCGACGAACAGGAAGAGTTTCTGTATCGCGAAGCGGCCAAACGCATTCAGCGGGAGTGGGTACGATACCGGCAACGTTTTCCGAAAAGCCTTGTGGCCGATGAGAAAATATCAGCCATGCTGCTCATTCATCTGGCCAGGGAAGTATTACAATTAGAGAATAAAAACGATACGGAACCGTATGATTACAAGATACAACAGTTGACAGACCTGTTGGAAAGCTATTTGAAAGAATAGACCCGCCGGTCTTGCACTTATGAATTGCTACGCACTACTTTGTACGATTGTCTGTACGGGGGTAGTGCGTTTTATATATAAAATGAAAAAGTGAAAAATAATGATGGAAGTATATTTAACAATAGGAGCCTTTGCCGCAGGAGCGCTGCTGACAGGGGTCGTGATGCGTTTCCTGCGAAAATTCCGCTATAAAACCCTCCTGGAGGAGGCGGAAAAGGAAACGGAAGTAATAAGAAAGGATAAAATGCTGGAAGTGAAGGAAAGATATCTGCACCTGAAGACCGAACTGGAGAAGCAAGGCTCGGCGCGGAATATGAAACTTCAGGCTTCGGAAGCGAAGCTGAAACAGCGGGAAATGATCTTTAACCAGCGGCAGGAAGAGGTGCAGCGGAAGGTGGCCGAAACCGAAGCCGTGAAAGAAAGCCTGAACAATCAGTTGCAACTGATCGAACGGAAAAAACAGGAATTGGAGAAACTGCATCAGCAGGAAATTGTATATCTGGAGACCATCTCCGGCCTGTCGGCCGGCGAAGCGAGGGAACGTTTGACCGAATCGCTGAAGGACGAGGCAAAAACAAATGCCGCCTCCTACATCAATGAAATCATGGAAGATGCGAAAATGACGGCCAACAAGGAGGCGAAAAAGATTGTGATCAAATCCATCCAGCGAGTGGCTACAGAGACGGCGATCGAGAACTCGGTGACCGTGTTTCACCTTGATTCGGACGAAATAAAAGGCCGCGTCATAGGCCGTGAAGGGCGGAACATCCGCGCCCTGGAATCCGCTACCGGTATCGAGATCATTGTGGACGACACGCCGGAAGCCATTATCCTCTCCGGATTCGATCCCGTGCGGCGCGAAGTAGCCCGGCTGGCGCTCCACCAGCTGGTTCAGGACGGACGTATTCATCCGGCGCGCATCGAAGAAGTTGTCGGCAAGGTACGGAAACAGGTGGACGAAGAAATCGTAGAAACCGGTAAACGTACTGTCATAGACCTCGGTGTGCATGGCTTGCATCCCGAATTGATCCGAATGATCGGGAAAATGAAGTACCGTTCGTCCTACGGGCAAAACCTGTTGCAACATGCGCGCGAAACAGCCAACCTGTGCGCCGTAATGGCTGCCGAACTGGGATTGAATCCGAAAAAAGCACGCCGCGCCGGATTGCTGCACGACATCGGCAAGGTGCCGGACGACGAGCCGGAACTGCCACACGCCGCACTGGGTATGAAACTGTGTGAGAAATACAAGGAGAAGCCGGACATATGCAATGCCGTGGGCGCACATCACGACGAAATAGAGATGCAGACCCTCCTGGCGCCGGTCGTACAGGTATGCGACGCCATTTCGGGAGCGCGTCCGGGGGCGCGCCGCGAAATTGTAGAGGCCTACCTCAAACGGCTCAACGATCTCGAAGAATTAGCCATGACCTATCCCGGCGTGGTCAAAACCTATGCCATACAAGCAGGTCGCGAACTGCGTGTGATTGTTGGGGCCGACAAGATCGACGATAAGGATACGGAAAGCTTATCCATCGAGATAGCAAAGAAAATACAGGACGAAATGACCTATCCCGGTCAGGTGAAAATCACCGTGATTCGCGAAACACGGGCCGTCAGTTATGCCAAATAAGGAAAAAAGAGAACCCCGGGCGCCATCACATTCCGGGCGCCCTCTCTTTTCTCTCACACCCTGCCACCCCCTAACGCCATGCCTCACAGGGGGTATTCAAATCATACCTTACCTGTATTTTACCGTAATACGGAATAGTTGCCGGTTCAGCCTTGTAGCGGGCGCCCGCTGTAAGGCTAAGCGGCATCCCGCTGCAAGGCTGAGCGGACGCCCGCTACAAGGCTAAGCGGGATCCCGCTACAAGGCTGAGCGGGGTCCCGCTATGAACCTGCGCGGACGCCCGCGCAAGAAAATGGCCGGAATACGGCCTGCGCTCAAGGAATCTATACATATATATAATGTATAAGAAGAACCGGAACCCTTTCGTATGATTTATGATTCATGCCACCGGAATTAATCATTTATAACTACCCGGCGTTCGTTGTCGATTTCGGCCAGGGTGATGCGTACCGTGTCGTCGGGCAGCAGGGCTTCGATCCTTTCAGGCCATTCGATGAAACAGAGCGCACCGCTGTAAAAATAATCCTCGACACCGATCTCCTGCGCTTCGCCGGGATGCCGGAGGCGGTAAAAGTCAAAATGATAGATCAGTTCACCCGTAGTCGCGCTACGGTATTCGTTGACGATGGCGAAGGTAGGACTGTTGATGACGTCTTCCACACCCAGCGCTTCACATATAGCCTTGATAAAGGTCGTTTTCCCGACACCCATCGGGCCGTAAAAAGCAAATACGGTGTGGTCGCCCATAGCCCGGATAAAGGCCTCGGCCGTCTGTCGGATCGTTTGCAGATCAGGAATGGTAAATGTTATCATTTTAATCGGGAATCAGGAATGAAATCTTTGCATTATTGCATCATTGAATTGCTGAATCATTGAATCTTTACTTGGGTTGCAAGGTGATAAAGGGTATCAACATTTCTTCGAGCGAGATACCGCCGTGTTGAAACGTGTTGCGGTAATAGGAGACGTAGTAGTTGTAATTGTTCGGATAGGCAAAGAACGACTCATTGGTGGCAAACACAAAACGTGTACTCAGGTTGGGCGACGGCAGTCCGGCCTTGGCCGGTTCCTTGATTTCAAAGAGATGCTTGGAATCGTAACTCATGTTTTTGCCGGTCTTGTAACGCAGGTTGGTATTGGTGTTTTTGTCGCCTACGATTTTCACCGGATTGTCTACGCGGATGGTACCGTGGTCGGTCGTAAGGATGACTTTGTATCCCTTCCCGGCCAGCGTCTTGAAGAGTTCCAGCATGGTGGAATGTTGAAACCAGGAACGGGTAAGACTGCGGTAAGCGGCTTCGCTTTGCGCCAGTTCCCGAATCATTTTGCTTTCCGTACGGGCGTGCGAGAGCATGTCTACAAAATTGATGACGATCACGTTCAACTGATTATGCGAAAGAGACGCCAGGTTGTTCAACAGCCGTTCGCCGTATTGCGAATCATAAATCTTGTGATAAGAGAACGAATATTTCTTTCGGAAGCGTTCGATTTGCGTCTGGATCAAAGGCGCTTCATTGATGTTTTTACCCTCTTCGCTCTCTTCGTCCACCCATAATTCGGGAAACAGCTGTTCGATCTGTATCGGCATCAATCCCGAGAAAATAGCATTCCGTGCATATTGCGTCACCGTCGGGAGAATACTGTAATACAGATTCTCGTCGAAAGTAAAATAGTCCGACAACAGATTTTTGACCACCCACCACTGATCCAGCCGGAAATTGTCGATCAGAATAAAAAACACTTTCTCCTCATTGTCCAGCAGCGGAAAGACTTTCTTCTTGAACAGATCGGGACTCATCAGCGGGCGCTGTCCGGCATCCTGAATCCAATGCAGATAATTTTTCTTCACAAACTTGCCGAACATGCTGTTGGCCTCCTGCTTCTGCATGTAGAGCATATCCTTCATATGCACCGGGCTTTCTTCGAGCGCCAGTTCCCAGTAAACGATTTTCCGGTATACCTCGATCCAGTCGTCGGTAGTCAGCGAATCATTGATCTGCATACCGATGCGTCCAAACTCCTGCTGATAGCCGACAGTAGTCGTATTGGAAATAATATCGTTCTGATGCAGATTTTTCTTGATAGACAGCAACAACTGGTGCGGATTGACCGGTTTGATGAGGTAGTCGGCTATTTTATTACCGATTGCCTGGTTCATGATACTTTCCTCTTCGCTTTTGGTGACCATCACAACCGGAACGGTCGGGTTGATTTCCTTAATGACGGACAAAGTCTCCAGGCCGGTCAGTCCCGGCATGTTTTCGTCCAGGAAAATGATGTCGAACGTCTGTTCCCTGCAACAGTCAATCGCATCCTGTCCACTGATTACAGGAATAATTTCGTATCCTTTTTCCTGAAGAAAAAGAATATGCGGCTTCAGCAAATCAATTTCATCGTCAGCCCATAAAATCCGGTCTTTCTTATTTATCATCTTTCTTTCGCGTTGATATTACTTCGGCGAAGATAGCTATTTTTCCATTGTCCGGCAATAAAAGTTCAAAGATTCAACGATACAAGGAATCAATAATTCAATGATTTCATTCATAAATGTGCTTCAAATTTTGTGATTCCAAAAAAAACCACTACTTTTAGGCGCTGAATTACATAAACTTTTTTATTCATGTATATAAAAATAGAAATTCATGGGAAACGGAAAACTTAAAATGGGCATGGTAGGCGGAGGAAGCGACGCCTTTATCGGTGCCATTCATCGGCGTGCAGCCTTGATGGAAAACGAAATTGAATTAGTGTGCGGATGCTTCAGTATCAACCCCGAAATATCTCTTAGTTCCGGGCGTTCATACCATCTTCCGGACAATCGGATTTATAAAACCTACGCGGAGATGTTCGAAAACGAATCCAAGTTGCCCGAAGGCGAGCGGATGGATTTCGTGACAATCGTCACACCTAACCGCTTCCACTACGAACCGGCAGCCACGGCGCTCGACCTCGGGTTCCATGTCGTTGTAGACAAACCAATGACATTCTCTCTGGAAGAAGCCAAACTGTTGCAGAAAAAAGTGGAAGACACCGGCCTCGTACTCGCACTGACGCATGTCTACACCGGCTATCCGGCCGTGAAAGAAATGAAAACCCGCATTGCCAACGGCGATCTCGGCAAACTGCGCCGCCTGTACGTGGAATATCCGCAAGGCTGGCTCGCAGACCGCATCGAACTGCAAGGCGGCAACAATGCCGGCTGGCGTACAGACCCGAAACTGACCGGTAAAGCCGGATGTGTCGGCGACATCGGTACACACGCCTGGCACCTGAGCGAATACATCACCGGACAGAAAGTGACCGAACTTTGCGCCGAACTCAGCACCTTTGCCGTCGGTCGGCCGGTCGACGACGATGGCGTCGCCTTCCTCCATTACGACGGCGGACTCAAAGGCGTACTGACATCCTCCCAGATTGCCATCGGCGAAGCCAACGCAATCAACATCCGCGTTTACGGCGAAAAAGGAGGCATGGAATGGCACCAGATGGATCCCAACCGGTTGATCCTTAAATGGGGCAATCGCCCGGAAGAACTCATCCACATCGGAAGCAACACCTTCCTTGGCGATTTTGCAGCATGGGACGTTCGTACACCGGCCGGACATCCGGAAGGTTTTATTGAATCCTTTGCCAACATATACCGTAACTTCGCCCTCACCGTGAGAGCCAGGCGAAACGGCGAAACTCCGACCGAAAACATGCTCGACTTCCCTACCGTATACGACGGCGTACGCGGTATGCAGTTCATCGAAACTATGGTAACGGCCGGGTGGAATAACGATATTAAATGGCAACCCTGGATAGATTGATCAACCCGTAAAATATTACCCTCCGGCAATAAAAAATGCTTTTTTGCATGGCTTTTTCTAAAAAACAGATTTTTATGGCCTTGTTTAAAGAAAAAAACACTACTTTTATTGCCGGATTTAAAACTATTTTTTTGCAGAATGTCATATAGCTCATATTACTCTCAGCCTAAGAAAAAAAGGAAAGGACTTGTTTTTATCGCAGGTTTCCTGTTCGGTGTAATTTGCTTCATCGCATTTTATCAGATGTCCGTCTATTATTCTACCGACGAATCCTGCATGGCCTGTCATGTTCATCCCCATGCGACGGACAGTTGGAAATTATCCAAACACGTAAACAACCGTAGCGGCGTCACGGTACACTGCGTAGACTGCCATTTGCCCCCCAAACATCAGACGCTGAACCATTACATGGCCAAAGCCAATTTAGGCATAAAAGACGTATGGTCATACCTGACCAAAGACAGCGCCGATTTCAACTGGGACGTGAAATCCGAGTTGGAACACGCCGTGAAATACATCCCCAACGAATCATGCAAGGAATGTCATCGGAACCTTTTTCCCGGAGGAATTACGGACGGCGGCATCACCGCGCATTTATATTACGAAGAAAACGAAAAGAAACTGGACTTGCAATGTATCAGTTGCCATTTGGACGCCGGGCATCACAATCCGAACTACACGCACGGAAAGATGACCGGAATCCCCACCTCGACAAGTGGCACATTGACTGTCTTTACCGAAGCGACGACCGTTACGGCATTTGCCGATTATACCGAACAAATCCCCGGCACCACCGTTTCACTCAACATGGTAGCTATTCCGGGCGGCACGTTCCGGATGGGCAGTCCCGAAAAGGAATCCTTCCACAAGGCGGATGAATCGCCTGTGCGCGAAGTCACCGTCAGCTCGTTCTTCATCGCCGAAGTAGAAACAACGTGGGAACAATACTGGACGTTCTGTGGAAATACCATGAGCGAAGGTCGTACGCCTCCCGAAAAAGTATATGCCAACAACAGCAATCCGAATGTAGACGCGATCTCCGGGCCAACGCCCCCGTTCGGATACCCCGATCAGGGATGGGGTTACGGCAATCGACCGGCGATTACCATGACCCATTATGCCGCCGAAACATTCTGCCAATGGCTTTCTAAAAAAACAGGCAAGAAATACCGCCTGCCTACCGAAGCCGAATGGGAATATGCCGCTCGCGGAGGTACGGAAACGCCCTATTTCTTTTCCGGCAATCCGAAAGACTTCTCCGACCAGGGGTTCTGGCGTAAATTTTTCGATGCCAAAACCGACAGCATCAGTACCTTCGTAGTCTACGGCAAGAACAGCAAGAACAAGACACAGGAACCGTCCGCAATAAAACCGAATCCATTCGGATTGAAGAATATGTTGGGTAACGTGATGGAATACTGTGCGGACAAATATGACCCGGAAGCTTACGGCAAAAGCGGCGCAAGCGTGACAGACCCGTTAGTTACCGAAGGAGAGGATTGGGTGGTACGCGGAGGAAATTATACCTCCGACGCCGCAGATGTGCGCGTTGCAGCCCGCGATTACAGCAAACACGACTTGTGGCTGAAGACCGACCCGCAACAACCCAAAAGCATTTGGTGGTATTCCGACATCCGTGGCATCGGCTTCCGGATTATTTGCGAACCCGACGAATCAATCAGACCTAACTAAATATATATAAATAGTATCCATTTAAATTCAGATGAATCATGAAGAAAGAAAACAGTATTAGTAGAAGATCATTTTTGAAAAGCTCCGCATTTGCCGGAGCGGCAGGTGTTGTCGGAACCGGAAGCGCAGCTTCCGTGCTCACATCCTGTTGTAGTTCGGGTGGCAGTAGCGATGCAGCCAAACCCTTGAAAGAACCGGGAACATACTATGTGCCCGATTTATCGGTAGACATAGCAATGGACGGTCAGGAACTGAAAGCCGGTGTTATTGGTTGCGGCGGACGCGGTTCCGGTGCGGCTATCAACTTTTTAAACGCGGCCAAAGGCATTACGATTACGGCGTTGGGTGATACGTTCAGCGACAGATTGGAAAAGTTAGCCGCAGATTTGAAGAAGGATAAGAACATCGACATTCCGGCCGACAAGCGTTTCGTAGGATTAGACGCCTATAAGCAAGTAATTGACAGTGGTGTGGATATGGTAATCGTAGCTACGCCTCCCAATTTCCGTCCGATCCATTTCAAGTATGCCGTTGAACAGGGCAAGCATGCGTTCCTGGAAAAACCGATTTGTGTAGACCCGTACGGGTATCGCACCATCGAGGCTGCGGCAAAACAGGCGCAGACGAAGGGGTTGTGTGTCATAACCGGCACGCAACGTCGTCACCAGCGCAGCTATGTGGAGTCTTACAAACAAATCATGAACGGCGCTATCGGCGAAATTACCGGCGGCATCGTTTATTGGAATCAGAACATGCTATGGTCGAACGACCGCAAACCCGGTTGGACGGATTGCGAATGGATGATTCGCGACTGGGTGAACTGGAAATGGCTCTCCGGAGACCATATCGTTGAACAACACGTGCATAATCTGGATGTGTTTACTTGGTTCTCCGGATTAAAACCGATATCCGCATTAGGTTTCGGTTCCCGTCAGCGCCGTCTCACCGGTGATCAATATGACAATTTCAGCATCGACTTTGAAATGGAGAACGGTATCCACCTGCATAGCATGTGTCGCCAGATCGACGGTACGGCTAACAACGTGAGCGAGTTCATCCAGGGCACCAAAGGTTCGTGGAGCGGTTCTGTCATCAAAGACCTGGCCGGAAATGTGGTCTGGAAATACGACGAAGAAGCGGAAAAAGCCAATTTCAAACAAACCGACCCCTATACGCTTGAACATGTGAACTGGATCAACCATATCCGCAGCAAAAAGCCGATTGAACAGGCTTCAGGAACGGCCGTGGCGAACATAGCCGCTATCATGGGACGCGAATCGGCTTATACCGGTGAAAGAGTAACCTTCGAGGCCATAACCGCTTCCGACCTGGACTATTATCCCAAAGATATAGACTTGGTAAAGAATATGGATTTCAGCACTTTCATTGTGCCCATTCCGGGAAAACCCCAAGGTAACCAAACACGTTAAAGAATCATGACGTTAGACAGAAGGAATTTTCTAAGGGCGGCCGCCGTAACAGTCGGCGGCGCCGCCTTTTCCGCCTGTGGAGGAGGTAAGGAAAAGGAAAGTTGTTGCACGAAAAGCGAAAACGCTTGCTGCAAAGGGAAAAAAGAGGTGACACTGAATCTTTCTTTTCAGGAAGGCACGCCTCCGGGCGCCAACCTGCAGGAAAAGTTTGATTTCATGGAGAAGTTGGGCATCGTTGGATTCGAGCCGGGCGGCAGGGGACTGGCCGGTCGCGTGAAAGAATTTAAGGACGCTTTGAACGGACGTAATATCAAGGTAAGCGCCATTTGTGCCGGCTTTTCGGGCTTCATTCTTTCGGAAGACGAGAAAGTGCGTCAAGAATGTATCGACTCCATGCAGGAAATCCTTGTAGCTGCGGGCGAATTGGGTTCTACCGGCGTGATTATCGTGCCGGCGTTCAACGGCCAAGTGCCGGTGTTACCGCATACGCAGGCAACGCGCGATTTCTTGTGTGAAGAGTTTGATAAATTGGGCACTTTTGCCGCCCAACATAATACAACCATCATTATGGAACCGCTGAACCGCGGTGAAGCGTTTTATTTGCGTCTGGTAGCGGATGCCGCATCTATCTGTCGCGACATCAACAATCCGGGCGTAAAGTGCTTAGGTGATTTCTGGCACATGACGCGGGAAGAAACGTCCGATTTGGGCGCATTCCTTTCTGCCGGAGAATATTTGCAACACGTTCACATGGCCAGCCGGAAACGGCGTTCGATGCCCGGCGAAGACGGCGAGGCAGATAACTATGTAGACGGTTTCAAAGGATTAAAAATGATTGGTTACGACAAGTACGTCAGTTTTGAATGTGGTTGCCAGAGCGAAGACCGTGCGGCAACCGTTACGGCAGCCGTACAGCTTTTGCGTGACCAATGGAAACTGGCATAACATGTCGTTAGTATATCCCAATATGCCATTGAGTGAGGTGGTAGAAGAATCCCCCTCACTCATTCCCGTTATCCATCGCTTCGGCATCCATTTAGGATTGGGAGACGAGTCTGTGCAGGCGATCTGTGAAAAACTGAATCTGGATACGGACTTCTTCCTGGCCATGATCAATACATTCCTCAACGAGGATTATTTTCCGGAAAAGAAACTGCAGGGCTTTCACACTTCACAGATTATAGACTACCTCACGAAGACCAATCATTATTATCAACGGCATCAATTACCGAACATAGAACGGCATTTGCGTTCGTTCATCTCCGAAAGCGATCCGGATAATAATTCACTGACTTTAATCTGGAAAATATTCTCCTCTTTTAAAGACGAATTATCCTTGCGCATCAAAAAAGATGACAAAGAATGGTTTCCTTATTGCCTGTCATTAAGTAAAAACCTGACGGAAGAAAATACTTTTACGCTGGGGAAAAGTGAGGCCGGCGAAACGGAAGAAGACCCCAGTGAAGCGCTGTTGACCGATTTGAAACACATTATGATCAAACACCTGTCGGGTGAATACGACGAAAACCTCTGTCATGCCGTCATCCTTTCCGTAAGCACACTCAGTAAAGATATTAAACAACATAACCGCATTCGCTATCGTATTCTGCAACCCATGGTGACAGGAATGGAAAAAAGTGGTTGCTGAGGTGCTATGCTCAAGTCTAAACAAATAGCTATTATATTGCCGGATACGTTGCAAAGTATCGGTCTGCGCAGTTTGTTGATTGATTATTTCCCGCCGGTCGAGATCATGTCCTTTGCTTCGTTCGACGCCTCTTCGCCGGCCGGAAAAGATTTCTTTGATTATTATTTCACCCTGCCGGAACTTTTTGTGATCCATGCCGGTTTCTTCTTGCCCAAGCGTAACAAAACCATCTGCCTCCTGTACGGATCGGAAGATTCGCCCGACATCCATTCGTATCATTATTTACGCATCCATGCCCCACACGAATCCATCATCGAACAGTTACGGCAAATCCTGCAGGACGAAAACACAGCTAACCCGCAGATCGAAATGAGTAAGGAACTTTCCGCTCGCGAGACGGATGTACTTCAATTAATTGTTACGGGTATCACCAACAAAGAGATTGCCGACAAATTGTACATCAGCCTGAATACGGTGTTGACGCACCGGAAAAACATCACCGCCAAACTGGGCATCAAAACCATTCCCGGTCTCACATTTTATGCCATTACGCACGGATTAATATCGGGAAAAGAGATTGAATTATAGAGAAACATGGAAAAGCTAATTATATATGAAGATGGAAAAAATGATTGAAATCGCACATTTCCAACAAGTCGAAGAAGCGGAACTGTTGGTCGGTCTGTTAAAATCGGAAGGCATCGACAGCTATGTGCGCAACGAAGTCAGTAGCAGGGTGCTTCCCAACATTATTGTTGCCCGGGTAGAACTGTTGGAGAGCGACGTGCCTCGCGCACTTGAAATCATGAACGACTGCGGATTCGCTCAGTTCGCAGAAGAAGACAACGCCGAAACGGCCGGTGAACCGAGCGGATTAGCCCGTTATATTCCGGTCTTGCGCCATTTCTCATTTGAAAAACAGCTGGTCATCCTGCTTGTGTTGACAGGCGGTTTCCTGGCCATCCTCGTTTACCTCGTATCTTATCTGTCAAGTAAAACCATCTAACCCTTCATCACCGTATGGCGCGTCGCAAAATCACAACCAGCCAAGCCATTTGCATCATTAGCCTTTGGTTTATCCTTTGCTACCTGATGCTGACGTATAGCAAAAACATTGATTTCTACACCGTTTTTGTGATCGTTGCATCGGCGATCATTGTCTTCGTTCCGATCTGCAAAAGCCGGAAGAACAAATAAGCCCCCATTCCGGAACTCCCGAAGAGGGAGCCTCTTTCGTGTGTTGTCTTATTTCAGAACGGATACCCGATGGCAATATGGAACCCGAAGCCGTCGTCTTTGGTTTTATTGAAGTAACCGCGTTTGCCCGTGTCGTAGGGGACATGCAGCGCGACACCCACATCCAAACGGACAACTAATACCTCGAAGTTATACCGGACACCGGCGCCCGTACCTACGGCAATGTCGGTCAACAAATGGCGCCAGGCGAACTGTCCGCCGGAGCGACCGTATGCCTCGTCGTCGCGCAGCAGCCAGACGTTGCCGGCGTCCAGGAACAGGGCGCCTTCCAGATCGCCGACCAGGCGGAAACGATGTTCCAGATTAGCTTCCAGTTTCATATCTCCGGTATGGTCGAGGTCGGCCAAACGGTCGTCGCTGTCGGGGCGGAAACGTCCCGGCCCGATGGTGCGGATGGTAAAGGCGCGGATACTGTTCGCCCCGCCCACGTAGAACTGTTCGCTGTAAGGCGATATGGTCGAGTTGCCGTAACTGTAAATCACGCCGCCCGCCAGCCGCCCGACAAGGCGGTGGTTCCGGTTTAAGACGTGGTTATAGCGCAATTCGGTGGTCAGTTTCAGGAACTGCGAGAAGGGATTCCCCCACAGCGTCTTCGGCTCGTTGAAGCCGGTTCCGGCCAGGGCGTAGGCCGCCGAAAACAGATTGCCCGATTCGGTGACGGACAGTTGCCACCAGGTCGTGTGCCGGCCTTTCCGCACCGGCGCGTTGTCTAAGGTGTAAGTATAACTGATCGCCGGGATAAACTGATCTCTGAGACTGTGATAAAGTTGATTGCCGGCGGCGATATGGTCGAAACGCTCGGTCGTTCTTTCCAGCCGGTTGAACGAAAGGCGGAAGGGCGTAAAGGCATGGTGACGGATAGGATTGGGGATGAAGTCGTAGGTGGCGCTGCCGCCGAAGGACATGAGGCGGAAAAACTCAGCCCGGTTCAACCGGTTTGCGTATAACTGGTACGTCGTGGAGGCCTGGAAATCATACTCCCGTTTGAAAAAGTCGGGCAGCAGCACGCGCGGGAAGGTAAGCGTCCCGGTCGCGCCGTATTCATAATTATCCGTCAGAGCATTGGATTCCGTCCGCTTTTCGCCGATCAGCCATTCATAGGTTCCGTTCAGGCTAAGGGACAACGATTCGCCACGTCCGAAGATATTGTTCTTAGCCAGAGAAAACACGGCGCCCGGGCCGAGGCGTTTATTGCTGTTGGCCGTGAGATTGATCTCCATCTCGCCGTTCAGCGGCAAGTCGTACATCGCGCGGAGAGTCACATTCAGCGTGTCGCAGCGGCGGGAGTCGCTTTGAGGAACATACTGCATGTCTGTGTAGCGGAAAACACCCAGGTGATTCAACCCGGAGAGCGTTTGCTCCTGTTTCGCCTGTGAATAAAGATCGCCCGGCTTGAACTTGATGTTCCGGTACAGTTCTTTGGGCTGCACGAGCGGCTTTCCCCGGTAATGGATCACCATGTCTTCATAGAGCAGCGAGTCCGTGGGCGGTTCGTTGGCATATCCATGCAGCCGCACGGTCACTTGGCCGATTTTCCAGGGACGCAAGACCGTCGGCGGGACGCCCTGCGCCAGTCCGACCCGCAGGCTGACTTTCTGCGGCGCCGACGTGCTGTCGGCCAGAAAGGTGATATAGTCCGGATGATAATAATAATAGCCGTTGTTCCGCATCAGAGCGGCCATCCGCTGACGTTCCGCTTCCAGCCGGATAACGTTGAACCGGTCGCCCGCATGGATAAGCCGGTCTTCGTCCGAGAGCTTCAGCAACGTGTCCGCCCGGTGTTGCATCCGGCGGTATTCGATGGTATCATACGTAGAAGGCTCGTTCATCGTCAGCGTGTAGCATATTTTTACTTTCAGAGAATCTTTTGCATCGGGAAGGACTTCATACGAGGCCGTGCCGTTGAAATAGCCATGTTCGTGCAGCAAGTTCTGCGCAATCTTCGTCCGGAGTTCCGGATTGACGGACGACAGTAATACCGGCTTTGCCGCGAAGCTTCGGAACAGCCACCGGTTGAATTTGCCCGGTTTATCCATCAGTGCATTGTACATCCATAACCCGGAGGGAAAGGGTATGCGTACCGTCGAACTGCCGAAAAGCGCATTATTCGGAGGAAACGCCAGGGCGGCTTCGACTTCGGTCATGGCTTCATCGCCGGCTTCCGACCGGTCTTCGTCCGTCACTTCGATCTTCCGGATACCCGTATAGAGCCGTTCGCCCGGCGGCAGATGTTTCGTCGTCGAGCACGACATCCCTGTCCCGACGGCTATCAGCGCCCACAGGAGCGGTGCGCACTTTATGCGGAGCGGATTACGGTTCATTCTTTTCATTCTCCTTCTTTTCTTTTTCCGTGACCGGCGCCAGGCGTTGCTTGCGGAACAGGAACAGGTCGTAGAGATGCCTCATCTTCTTGCGGAAAACGATGCCCGTCCCGTATTTCGTAATCTCTCCTTCCAGCAAACTTTCATATTGCCGGTTGTAAAAAAGCTTGGCATAGCGGCTGCCTCCCGCATCCAACCGGTATTCGACGGAAGCGTCGTTGATAAACGTATTCTTCTGATCGGCGGCGGCGCCCGTCGAAACCAGCCCGCCGAGGATGACGTTGATCCGTTCGTTGTAGAACCGTTTCGAGAAGCGGAACGCATAATCCGTCCGCCGTCCGCTGCCGGCCTCCGCGCCGTCGTAGCTGTCCATGATGAAATTGAAGTCGACATCCTTCAGCAAACTGCCGGTGATGTGATTGATTTCGCTTTGCAGAAAGCTGTTCAGGGCGGTGCCCATATCTATTTTCTTTTTCCCGGAGCCGTCGTCGGCCAGATACATGCCGGTAAGCAGGAGGCTGACGGCCTGTTTGCCCCGTTCTTCCGGCCCCATGGCAATTAATTGGTTCTGCACCGTGGCATCGTCCAACGCATCCAGGGTGAATTGCAGCGACAGGTTCGCCAGACGTTGTTTCACTTCGATGCCGGCATCGAAATTCACGATATGCGGCGTGCCGCCTGTGCCGACCGACGAACGGATGCGCTCGGTCGCTTTCAGGTTCAGGTAAGGATCCATCGGATCGCCCGTCCATTCGATGTAACTGTTTTCTTTCACCGTCAATGTCTTGTTGGCGATAACGGGCATGTTGTATTTGACCAGTCCGCCCGAAAGCGTATAACGTCCGGACAATAACAGGTCGCCCTGCCGGGTGTATTGGAGCGACAGAGCGCCGCCGCCATCCAGTTCGATCCGGTTGGAGGATGCGTCGTCCAGGTCGATCCGCAGTTTCACCGTCGGGTCTACGCGGACGGTCAGCTGCATGTCCAGCCCTCCGTATGCCGGCGCCGATTCGTGCGGCATACCCGCATAACTCCGCCGGGTGCGGCGTGGAATAGTGTCATGAAAATAGGAAAACGTCACCAGGTCGGCCATGCGATCCCGAACCGTCAGCGGAGAATCTTTCATGACATACGCCAGGTTCGTATTGCCGGACAGATGCAGATAGCCCCGCATGGTCAGCGAGTTTAACGCCCCGCTCAGCGTCGAATTAAGGTCGACGGACAGCTTGCCGTAAACCAGGCTTTCGACCGTTTTACGGGTATCCAACAGTTGCATATTGTTTGCCGTCAGCTTCAAATCGGCCTTTCCCCGCACGGGATTGTGTATGTCGATGGCGCCGTCGATCACAAACGGATTATCTCCGGCGGCATGGATATGGTAGTTATTAAACTGCACGCGACTGTCTTTTATTTCCACTTTTTGTTCGTCGAAGCGGAGCCGGGCGCCGGCCGCCGCGATGTAGACGGCCGCCGTGTCCATCTGCAAATAACCGTTCAGTAACGGATTTTGCTCCGTACCCTCAATGGACATGCGTCCCTGCAAGGCGCCGTTCAGCTGCGCCGTTCCTTCAAAAAACGGATTGAACATCGCCAACGGGCACCGGTTCATTTCAACGGCGCCTGTCAGACGTCCCTGCTGTGCCGGCTCATAAAGCGCCGAAAGCGTAGAAATCTCCTTCCTGTCATGGAAAAGGTGCATGTCGATCTGATGTTCTCCCCTGTCTACCGGCAGATAAATACCGCTCAGTGAAAGCTCGCCGACGGAGCCGTTCCGATAAATCAGGTTGTCGACACCTGCCTCCATAACCATCATATACGTATTGTTCATGGGCACATAGCGCAGCGAAACATCGGCCAGGCCTTGCAGCGGAGGCATCCGGTCGCCGAAGCCCCGCGTGACGTGCGCCAGGTTGATCCGGCTGATCTCAAGAGACAATTCCGTCATCGTCGCTTCTTCCTCCTGCGAATACAGCCGGATGGAAGCGTCTTTTTCTCCGTCCAAACGCAGGTTGGCCGAAATATCCTTCGCGCTTTTCACGAACACCTGATTGTCCGGGTTCACGGAGAAGGGCAGGAAGGCGATCACCACCTCCGGCAGGAGCCGGATACGGATGCCGTCCGGTTGTTGCGTGGCGCGGAGGTCGGCGTACAGTCCGGTTTCGTCCCGCCCGTTGCGATAATACATCTCCAGTCCCGCCTTTCCGTCCTGCAAGTCGCCGTTCCATCCGGCGGTGAAAGGTTCCTGACGGCGGAATTTGTTTTTTATCACTTCGCCCAGACAGTGTATGCCGGTCGTATCCTGCCGCACGGCCATCCGTATCGTGTCGATCTTCATCGTATCTTGAATAAACGAAAGCAATAACGCATCCATCCGCACCCCCTTGGCGGGCGAAACGGATGCGTCGAGCGTAAAACGGTCAAAGAAGATACTTTTCTCCTGCAAATAATGATACACCGGATTATCCCGTCCGGCGGTTATTTGCAGGGATACATCGGGCAGCAAGGCGCGAAGCGGTTGCAGCCGGACAAGGGAATCTTCTCTGATTTGTTGCATGAAACCGACCGGCACGGCGTTCAGTTTGCGGAGGGTAGTCTCCAGGTCCGTATTGCCCGCCAGCGTGATGCCCAAGTCTCCGGCATGAAACGACAGCCGCGTCGTGTCTTCGTCTCCGTGGGCATGGAGCGTCACTGTTTCCGGATTTATCTTTTGCATACCCATATCCATTTCCCAGTTTCCCAGCGTCACGTCTACGCGATGATGCTTCAGGCCGTTGGTTTCCAACTCCGCGAATAGCCGGAATGAGTGTGCAAACGGTTGATCCGTCATCCGCAATTCATATAAATCCAGCGAATCCATATCTACAATCAACAGGCCGGTACATTTCTCCCGCCGCACCTCGCCATTCAGCGTGACCGTTCCTTTCGCATACGGATATTCGCTTTCCAAAGAAGCCTGCAAGCGATGGTCTTTCAACGTTCCGTCAACGGACAGGCCGGAGAAGGTGATGTTCCTGTAGCGCATTTCCGTCAATACGCCTTCGATTTGCGCACGGGTGGAATCGGCAAAGAAATCCGTTCCTTTCCCTTCGGCGCGGAGGGAGGCCGTCAGGCGCATCGTCGAATCGCCCGGCATGAATCGCCCCGGCTCCAAACCGTCTACCGACAGGGCGACGGCATACGCTTTCCGCTTCGTGTCGTAATGTCCGGAGAGGCTCGCGTTGCCCTGTTGTCCGGTCAGTGACAAGTCGGCGCGGAAGATTTCTTTTGTCAAAGCCGCCTGCAAATCCGCATGCAAGTCCGCCGGCAGAGCGAACGGCGCGGCGGAGAGGCCGGGCGGCGAAGTCTTTCCGGAAAGGGTAGAGGCGGTCAGATGTAATTGTCCCGCACGCAAAGCCCGGTTCGCGATTTGATCGACAAAACCGTCGGCCTCCATCCTGAAAATACCGGGAAGCTCACCTTGCAGCCGGCGGAGATACATGCGCTCCGTCGTGCCCTCCAATAGCCCGGACAGCGTGAGAAGGGTATCCGGACAGTAACGTTCGATACTCCGGGCGTCTTCGCCCAGCAGCGTCAGCATGTCGCGCCCGTCCAGCGACGCTTCCAACTGTGCCCGGAAAATACGCCGCGACATCTCTGCCGGCGCCGACGATAAGGGCAATTCCGCGTGCATGGAAACCGTTGAATAAGGCGTGCACAGCGACCACCGGGGAATATGCAGCGTCGCCGTGTCCATTGCTATCGTCCCGTTCATGGAAGTGACGGCCAGTCCCGATTGTTCCTGCGCGGAGAAGGTCTGCAAACAAGCGCGTAGCTCTTTGCCCCGGTAAAACAGGGAATCCAGCCCGACCTGTATCTCCGACAGGGCGATATGGGAGGGATCAAAGCCCTTGCCGGCCGGTCGGTCGCCGAGATCGTAACTCACCGTAGCGTCCGACAGCCGGATATGCGCGGCGGAATACTGTTCGGCGCCGAAATCCACCCGTCCGTCCGTCAGCACAAGCTGTTCAACGCCCGAAGCAAACCGTTCCGCACCGGATGGCATCAGCAGGGCAACGGAAACGCGCTGCAACCGAATATCATCCAACCCTATTATCCAGTGATTTTCCGTCCGGGAAGTATCGGACGGCGCAACGGAGTCGATCCGAAGCGTGACCGCGGCATCCGACAGTGTCAGACGGCTCAACCGGATTTCCTCCCCTTCCGGGAAAATCCGGTCGCCCGAAGTCGTCAACCGTCCGATCCGCCCGGTGATTTCCACACCTTCCACCCCAGACATCAGAGACAGCCGGACATCCTCCAGTTGAAAACCGTCTATGGAAATTTCTTTGCCTAATAAAGGGCGCGGACGCACGTGCAGCTTAGCCCGCCGGATGAAGAAGAGCGTGTCCGGCGTTTGTGCGGGCGAGATTACGGAGACATCGCAAAGCGTCAGATGTAGTGGGAATGTCAGCCGCACGCTGCCGGCCTCGACCTGCAATCCCGATGAAGCGGAAATCATTTGCGAAGCCTGCTTCACGGCCAAACGCTGTACGGAAGGGATATATAAAAGAGCCGTCACGACGCATATCAACATGACCGGTATCAGGCAAACCCATCCGATAATTTTGATCCGTTTTTTTACGCGCTTGTTCATTTCCTGTTATTTTCCTGATGACAAAGGTACAAAACTTCTTTTCCACACATACGGCAAGGTCTATAAAAAAGATAAAAGGGCGAAGATGTAACGGTAGGGGTTGTGTAATCGTTAGGAAGAAAGCATGAAAAATGATTTTTAGAGGTTTCTATAAACATAGAAAGGGAGACACTAAATTCTTCCGTGCATCGGCGACTGCTTCGTACCTACCAATGACGGGTGGGATAGTCAGGGAATGTGGGTGTGTCGGGAAAAGACCGGAGGTCTTAATGTGAATAACCCCCAATGAAGCGTAGCGATTGGGGGATAAGCGATCATACATACATACTACAACCTGAAAGGTTGAATAATTCTGCTCTTTTTTATTCAACCCTTACGGGTTGTAAGTGAGAGTATTATATTCGCTACCCCCAATCGCTGCGCTTCATTGGGGGTTATTCATATTGAACACTTCGTGTTCTGCCGACCACCGTCATTTTTACTTGTTTGAATTTTTTTATAGGGTCTCGCAGTGACGAAGAAATTAAGAATTAAGAATTAAGAATTAAGAGTGATGATTACATGAATCATATCGAACACGGGGACACGGGGACACGGAGACACGGAGAAAAAAACAAAAAGAAAACAGGAGAATCTTTGAATCATCCCCGCTCGATGTGATCCGGATAGGCGACATCTACCAGCGACAGTCCTTTGCCCGGCGCAGAGGCGCCGGCCTGACAGCGGTCTTTGGCCTCAATCAACCGACGGAAGTCGGCGACGGAACGCTTCCCCCGGCCGACCTCAAACAACGTGCCCACAATGGCGCGTACCATGTTACGCAGGAAACGGTCGGCGCGAATAGTGAAAATCCATAGCTCCCCTTCCTGTTCCCACCCGGCGTGGAAGATACGGCACAGATTGGTTTTTACATCCGTATGCAACTTGCTGAAACTCGTGAAATCCCTGTATTCATACAGCACACGGCAGGCTTCGTTCATCAACGCAAAATCCATCTCTTTCAAAGACATGCGGTAGACCCATTCCCGATTGAACGGATTTTTCCGGTCGGTAACGCTATATTGATAGGTACGCGATAGCGCGTCAAAACGGGCGTGTGCATCTTCTCTGACCGGCGTTATGCAACGGACGGCAATGTCTTTCGGCAACAAACGGTTCAGTTTTTCCGTCAACGACGGCAAGTCGGCAAGCGGTTCTTCCCAATCGAAATGGGCAACCATCTTTTGGGCATGTACGCCCGCATCCGTACGTCCGGCGCCCACCACCGGCGCCGGTTTTCTCAATGCCGTAGCCAACGCCGTTTCAACACATTGCTGTACGCTCAAGCCGTTCGGCTGGTTCTGCCACCCGCAATACGGCGTACCATTGTAGGCCAAATAGATGAAATACCGGTTCATTTTCATTTCTAATTCCCGGCAAAGATAAGAAAGAAACATCCAACTATTTGTTGTTCCGGCACGTTATTTCTTCACAATCCCGGGATTCAAAGGATTCATCTAACCCTGTTTTGTTAAAGATCAAAAAAGCATGTTGTTTCCGGCAAAAGAAGTATTACTTTTGTCGATCTTAAAAAATTAGATACGAAAAAACAGATGAATACAAGAACAAATAGTTTAAGACGGCCGGGTACGATGCTTGTGAAGCAACACGCATCTGCGCATAAACATTTGTTAACTTCCGGGGGGGGGTAAACCCCTATTATTCAAATAGTTACTGGTATTATTCGCCGAATAGTTGCACCGGAATAGACCTCCCTCTGCCCGTCCGAAAGGGAAAACGCCTTGCCGCTAAAGGTACGTCCGTCATTCAACCTTTTATATATTTTCACCCAAAGGCCACCGCCCCACATTTACTTTTTTGCACTTTTGCGGAAAACAATCCGGATAAAGCCCTCTACGCTTTATCTCAGCCGATTACGCCGTGCGCCGACCGACCGGCAGGTCGGGACGACAGCGCGATGCGCATCCGGCCAAATTTCTATGCGGACGGAAATAAATTTCTATGCTCATGGAAATATTTTTCCGTCCTCATCGCGCAAAATTTCTATGCTCATGGAAATAAATTTCCATGCTCATGGAAAATTACCGGCACGCCGGCAAACAAAAAATGGAATCTTATGTGTGTTTAAAATAAATCAAATAACAATTTAAAATGTAAGCCTATGAAGTATCGAGTAATTCAAAGAGTAAATCCCCGGGATCCGAAGGGGTCGAAAAAGAAGTATGCCAATCCGGTAAATGCAGGCAAGCTCACCTTGAGTGACTTTGCAAAGGAAATAGCCGGACGGTCGTCGTTGACGCGCGGAGATATTGAGAACGTATTAATTAACTTTCTGGATGAACTGCCCACGTTCCTGAAGATCGGGATGAGCGTTCAGTTAGGCAGTTTCGGTACGTTAAGACTCAATCTCTCCAGCGAAGGCGTAGACGAAGACAAAGAATTTACCGCCACGCATATCAAGGGTGTAAAGGTGATTTTTACTCCCGGAGCCGAATTTAAAGAAGTACTGAAAAGTATTACTTACGAAGAGGAGAAGTAAGGCGGCGGATGAATAATGTCCGAACCTTGATTTACCTGATGAAAGGATTTTCAAGATGGATGTTTTATCAGGCTAATCTTTTCATCCTGTAAATCATGGTTCGGACAATAAGCTGTAAAATAGTGAATAGTGTCTGAACCTTGATTTACCTGATGAAAGGATTTTCAGGATGGATGTTTTATCAGGCTAATCTTTTAATCCTGTAAATCATGGTTCGGACAATAAGCTGTAAAATAGTGAATAATGTCTGAACCTTGATTTACCTGATGAAAGGATTTTCCCGATGATGTTTTATCAAGCTAATCTTTTAATCCTGTAAATCATGGTTCGGACAATATAGCTGTAAAATAGTGAATAATGTCCGAACCTTGATTTACCTGATGAAAGGATTTTCAGGATGGATGTTTTATCATGCTAATCCTTTAATCCTGTAAATCATGGTTCGGACAATATAGCTGTAAAATAGTGAATAGTGTCTGAACCTTGATTTACCTGATGAAAGGATTTTCCCGATGATGTTTTATCAGGCTAATCCTTTAATCCTGTAAATCATGGTTCGGACAATAAGCTGTAAAATAGTGAATAATGTCCGAACCTTGATTTACCTGATGAAAGGATTTTCGGGATGGCTGTTTTATCAGGCGAATCCTTTAATCCTGTAAATCATGGTTCGGACAATATAAATGATTAAATAATAGAAAAATGAAAACAAGAATTTTAATGCGTATGATGATGCTTTCATTGTTTTGCATCAGCCTGAGCGTACAGGCACAGAGTGATAGACAGTATCAAAAAACAATGAACAAGGTGTATAAAGCCAAAATGAAAGAAGTGAAAAAGCAGAAATGGCAGGTCAGTGGCACCAGTTTGACCCTGGAGGCCGCGCTGATGACGCATTATCGAACCCTTCGGGCGGATGAGAGCAAGCGGGAACTGATTGCCCATGTTTCCATGTGCCAATCCCTGAATGTGTGCAAGTCGACCGCGCTGAACAATGCGTTGATAGAGTATGCGCAAAGCGCCGGTTCGTATGTGCGGGGCAGGATCACGTCCGACATGATGAACAACGCCTCGGCCGATGCGCCGGAGGAGTTTGACAAGTTTTATGCCGCCTACGAACGCTTAGTGAGCGCAGAGATAAAGGGTGAACTGGAGTTCAGTCTGGCGCTGGAAAAAAACACCGGCTCCGGTAAAGCGTATCAGGTATGGTACATTATTGACGAGGACAGCGCCTCCCGCGCCCGACTGAAGGCCATGCGCCGAGCAGCCGAAGAAACCCGACTGGCACAGGAATATGCCCGCCAGGTATCCCAATTTGTACAGGAAGCTTTTGAGTGAATTAAGAGTTAAGAATTAAGAGTTAAGAGTTATGAATACAAGGGGAATTGAGAATTGAGAATTGAGAATTGAGAATGAATACAATAATTATATTGAACATGGAGGCTTGGGGGCACGGACGGCGGAAATCCGTCCAGCCCCGTCATTGCGGGCTTGACCCGCAATCGCCTGTACAACTAAAGAAATTGAGAATTGAGAATTGAGAATGAATACAATAATCGGATCGAACACGGAGGCTTGGGGGCACGGACGGCGGAAATCCGTCCAGCCCCGTCATTGCGGGCTTGACCCGCAATCGCCTGTACAACTAAAGAAATTGAGAATTGAGAATTGAGAATTGAGAATGAATACAATAATC
>JAITPV010000230.1 GCA_031289275.1 Tannerella sp. | reverse complement strand
GTTCTTTGTTTTTTATTTTTGAACGTTGCGAATGATTTTGTGATTGGCGTGGTCTATGACTTTACGGTGCTATTTTAGCACGCAGATGACGCAGATTGAACGGATTTACGCGGATTTTTGTTTCCTGTATCTGCGTAAATCCGTTCAATCTGCGTCATCTGCATGCTCTTCCGGCTTATCCTGCGGGACGGGATGTCTGTGTTATCACGGTTGGTTGTCAAACGAAGTTTCATCTTCATTTTTATATTAACGGCCACAAAGATAAAAGGTTTTTGGGAGAGGCGCAAAAAAAGTAAAATCACATCCTTTCGGAAATGGAGAATGGAGAATTAGGAAAACAAGGATTATATCAGACACGGAGGATCGGCAGTATGGCGGCTTTCTTTGTAGAGACGGAGCATGCTCCGTCCGTACTGTGCATGCCCTGTCTGTAAAGAAATCAGGAATCAGAAATGTAATTCTCAATTCCTTTAGTTGTATGGGCGATTGCTTCACTGCGTTCGCAATGACGAGGTGGAATGGATACCGCCCCTCGTTCTCCGATGCCCTTAGTAGCACAGGAGCAGATAGCCCTTTCCCTTATTGATTGTTTCCGAAAATAAGGAATAAGGGGGGAAAATAGACCTGCTCCTGTGCTACTAAGGGAACCTCGGGAAGATAAGGTTTTTTTAATCCGTGACCATTTGAAATGCACCCCATTCCCTCGTTTTCATTCATAATTCATAATTGTGTTCATGTTCTTATGCTAACGCATAATCCAGTTGTTTACGTTCGAGGTTGGCGTGGACGACCTTGATGGTAACCGCGTCGCCCAGGCGGTAGATGCGTTTGCGCCGTTTGCCGACTAAGGAATAGTTTTTCTCGTCAAATTCGTAGAAGTCATCATCCAAATCGCGTATCGGGACTAATCCCTCGCATTTGTTTTCGTTCAGTTCGACGTACAGCCCCCACTCGGTGACGCCGGAGATGACGCCGTCAAAGACCTTGCCGATCTTGTTGCTCATAAATTCCACCTGTTTGTATTTGATGGATGCGCGTTCGGCATTGGCGGCCAGCTGTTCCATTTCCGAACAATGGTCGCACGCGGCCTCGTACTTTTCTTTGGGCACGCTTGCCTCGCCGGCCAGATAGCGCTCCAGGAGACGGTGTACCATCATGTCCGGATAGCGGCGGATGGGAGACGTGAAATGCGCGTAGTGGCCGAACGCCAGTCCGTAGTGACCGATGTTTCCGGTGGAATACCGCGCTTTTTGCATCGAACGCACGGCCAGGGTTTCAATCAGGTTTTCTTCGGGTTTTCCCTTGGCGCTGTCCAGTAATTTATTGATGTTTCTGGTGATTTCGCTTTTGCTGCCGTCGGTTTTCAGTTTGTATCCGAAACGACGGATAAAGGTGGCGAAATTCTCCATTTTTTCCGGGTTCGGCGTTTCGTGGATACGATAGACAAAGGTCTTTTTCGGGCGGCCTTTCGGCGGTTTTCCGACGTATTCGGCCACCGCCCGGTTGGCCAGCAGCATGAACTCTTCGACCAGCTTGTTCGCTTCTTTGGATTCCTTGTAATAGACGCGCAGGGGTTTTCCGTTGGCGTCGGTTTCAAATTTCACTTCATACCGGTCAAAATCAATGGCGCCGTGTTCGAACCGCACCTTGCGCAACTGCTGTGCCAGACGGTTCAGCGTCCCGATTTCGTCTTTCAGATCGCCTTCTCCTGTTTCGATCACGGCTTGCGCCTCTTCGTACGTAAACCGCCGGTCGCTCCGGATGACGGTGCGGCAGATGCGCGAGGATTGAATCGCGGCCGAATCGTCCAGTTCAAAGACAACGGAAAAGCAGAGTTTTTCTTCCTGCGGACGCAGCGAACAAAGCTGGTTGGAGAGCCGCTCCGGGAGCATCGGGATGGTACGGTCTACCAGATAAACGGACGTGGCGCGCTCGAAGGCTTCCTTGTCGAGGATGCTGTCGGGCTTTACATAGTGGGTGACGTCGGCGATATGAACGCCCACCTCCCAGTTTCCGCTTGCCGCCTTGCGAAGTGAAAGTGCGTCGTCAAAATCCTTGGCGTCGTGGGGGTCGATCGTGAAGGTGGTGACTTGGCGAAAATCTTCCCGCCCGTCCCGGTCGGTTGCGGTAATAACGTCCGGAATGTGCCGGGCGGCCTCTTCCACGTGAGCGGGATAGACATAGGGCAGGCCGTATTCTGCGAGGATGGCGTGCATTTCGGCGTCGTTCCGTCCGGATACGCCGAGGATGTCGACCACTTCGCCTGTCGGGTTTTTGACGTGCTCCGGCCATTCAATGATGCGGACGACGGCCTTGTCATTGTTTTTTCCGCCCTTCAGCAGGTCTTTCGGGATAAAGATGTCGTTGGCCAGCGTTTTGTCTTCGGTAACTAAAAAGGCGACGTCTCTTGCGATTTGCAGTTTTCCGACAAACGTGCTTTTTTTGTTTTCGAGGATGTCCGTCACTTCCGCTTCCGCTTCGGCGCCTTTGCGTCGCGCAAAGAGTTGCACGCGCACTTTGTCGCCGTCCATGGCATGTTTGGCGTTCCGTTCGGCCACGCGGATCGGCTCGCCGCCGTCTTCGGGGAGAAACGAATTTTTCCCGTTGCTGCGCCGCCGGAATATCCCGACGGCGACCGTCCCAAGGCTGTTGTAACGGAAGCGTCCCGGTTCCAGTTCGGTGATAATGCCCTCGCCGGCCAGGCTGTAAAGGATGTCCGACACCAGCAGTTTTTGCGCGTGGTCTTCCACGCCGATCAGCTTGCCGAGTTGCTTATAGTTATGAACGGCTTTGGGATTGGACTGAAGCGCGTTCAGGATGGCCTGAACCAGCGCTTCTTTTTTCATCCGTTTCTTTTTGCCCGTTCCGCTTCCGTGTTGTTTTTCTTTTGTTTTCTGTTTTCTTTGGATCATTTCTATTGTTTTTGATTACACATCGCAGAGACGGATACACTTCTCCAGCGAAGCGATTTTGTCCGGTTGCTTCGGCACAAATTCCTGTCCGACGAAGCCTTTATAGCCGACTTCGATAAGCGCCCTCATGATGGCCGGATAATACAGTTCCTGCGTTTCGTCGATTTCTCCGCGTCCCGGATTGCCGCCGGTGTGAATGTGGGAAAAATAGTCGTGATAGTTGTAAATGTTTTCGATGATATTGCCTTCCATGATCTGCATGTGGTAAATATCGTACAGCAGTTTGAAATTGGGCGAGCCGACCCGCTTGCAGAGTTCCGCACCCCAAACGGTATGATCGCACAGATAATCCCGGTGTCCGACGCTGTTGAGCAGTTCCATCGTGAGCACGACGTTGTATTTCTCGGCGACAGGCGTGATGCGTTTCAGGCCTTTTTCACAATGTTCCCATCCCTGCAAGTCGGTGACGCCGTTGCGCCTTCCCGAAAAACAGATGAGATTGGTCAGTCCGGCTTCGGCCACCATCGGAATGACCTTTTCGTAGCTGGCCACCAGTTCGTCATGTGCCGACGGATCATTGAATCCGCGGTCGATCCCCAGCCCTGCGCCCTGCGCCAGCGCCACGGTCAATCCGTTATTTATCACTGTCGGCCAATCCTTCGGGTCTAACAGTTCGACGGATGCGATGCCGATCGTCTTGCAGATTTTACAAAATTCATCCAACGGATAATCGCCAAAGCACCATTTGCTCACGGAGTGGCGAATATTCCCTTTCAACGGTTCCTTGACCGGTTCTTTCGCCGGTTTTTTCCGTGACTGGCCTGTGGCGGCCTCTAATCCTGTGGCGGCCCATAGGGCGCTGCCTGCTACCGCCGTCTTGATGGCGGTTCTTCTTGAAATTGTCTTCATAAAGATGTGTTTTTAAATAAGTAATCAATATAATTTATAATCGTTTCTTTGCATTTTGAATCTTTAAATCATTGCATTTTTGAATCTTTGCATTCAGTCCTATCTGCGCGGCTTTTTCGTGCATGAACCGTATGGCCGCCTCGTATTCGTTGGGAATCAGTCCGTCGAGGATCGCGTTTTTAATAGCCTCCTTGAGTATTCCGACCGGTCGTGATGGCGGTAAGCCAAACGTCGCCATGATCTCTTCGCCCGAAACGGGAGGCTGGAAATTGCGTATGCGGTCTTTTTCCTCAATCTGCACTAACTTTTCGCGCACTAATTGGAAATTGTTCAGGAAACGGCGTACTTTTTCCGGATTTTTGCTCGTAATATCCGCTTCGCAGAGTTTCATCAAATCGTCGATGTCGTCTCCGGCGTCAAACAACAGCCGACGGACGGCCGAATCCGTCACCTCTTCGTCGACCAGCGCAATCGGGCGCATATGCAGGGTGACCATTTTCTGCACGTACCGCATCTTTTCGTTCATCGGCAGTTTCATTTTCCGAAAGATACCGGGAATCATTTTTTCTCCGATAAAATTGTGATTGTGAAACGTCCATCCCAGGCGGTTGTCAAACCGCTTGGTCGCGGGCTTGGCGATGTCGTGCAGCAGGGCGCTCCAGCGGAGCCACAGATTATCGGTGGTTTTGCTCAGCCGGTCGAGCACCATCAGGGTGTGTGCAAAATTGTCCTTATGCCCGATGCCGTCTTTCGTTTCCACGCCTTTCAGCGCGCATAATTCCGGGAAGATCCGTTCCAGCAGCCCGCAGGCTTCCAGCAGTTCAAATCCGACGGAAGGTTTGGGAGAGAGGATGATTTTGTTCAGTTCGTCGGCAATGCGTTCTCCGGAAATGATTTCGAGGCGCTGAGTGTTGCGGACGATGGCATCGAATGTCTCCGGGTCGATATAAAAGCCCAACTGGGAGGCAAAGCGTATAGCCCGCATCATCCGGAGCGGATCGTCGCTAAAGGTCACATCCGGGTTCGTCGGCGTGACGATACGTAAATCTTCCAGATCGGTTAACCCGCCGAACGGGTCGATCAACTCTCCGAAACGCTCTTTGTTCAAGCATAATGCCAGCGCATTGATTGTAAAATCGCGGCGGTTCTGGTCGTCTTCGAGCGTGCCGTTTTCGACCACCGGTTTCCGGCTGTCATGGGTGTACGATTCTTTTCGCGCCCCGACAAACTCCAAGGCTATTTCGCCTGACATGACCTGCGCTGTGCCGAAATTTTTAAAGACCGTCAACGGCGTCTTTTTCCCCAATTTCCGGGCAACCGTCCGCGCCAGTTCAATTCCGCTTCCGAGCGTCACTATGTCGACGTCTTTGGACGGACGGCGCAGGAAAATATCCCGCACGAAACCGCCAATGACATACGTTTCCTGTCCCAGTTCCCCGGCCGCTTCCGCAATCGTCCGAAAAGCCGGATAATCCAAATAGCCGACCATATCTTCTTCGCTGTAATACATCCTTCCTTGCAAGTTTGATACCACAAATGTAGGGATTATTATTGAGAATGTAAGAACCGTGTAAGAATTATGAGTAAAAATCCGCGTTCCATAACTCAAACTTCCCTGTCGAACGGCATCCCGTGTTTGCGTGCCCACACCTTCCAAAAACGGGCATGATAATACATGATCCACCGGATACACTTTTCCGGATCCGCCCGGCGAGCGGCGGCATAATGTTGTGCCAGTAGCCGGAACATCGGTTCCTGTCCCCATAAGCGGGCGAAATTGGCGCATCCCTTTTTGACGGATACGCGGCCGAAGCGCATCCGGTTAATATCGATCAGGCAAAACCGTGTTTCGCCGTTTTCATATTGGAAAAGGATGTTTCCCGGTGAATAATCCCGGTGATAAATGCCTGATTCATGCAGTCCGGCCGTGTATTCGGCAAAGGCTTTCAGTATCGGTTCACGACCGGAAATGCCGCCCCGGCCTAATTCATACATCGTATGTCCGTAAGCTACCTGCTCGCTGACATAATAGGACACATGAAGCAGTCCGTTTTTTTTCGTCAGGATATAGGCGATGGGTTCCGGAGTTTTAATCCCCAGCGACAGTAGTTTTAACGCATACCGATAAGCTCGTTCGGCTTTGGGCGGACGAAAGAAAGTATAAACCACGCGATTCGGGAAATGGGGCACTTTGTATTGCTTGACGTTGACCGGCACGCCGTTTACATCGAAAACCTTGATTTCGTTCCGTTGCTTGTGAATACTCCGTCCCTCTTTGCCGAACACCAAAGGAACGGATTGCACAAAGGACGTAATGAATTGAGAATTGAGAATTGAGAATTGAGAATTAAATATGGATTTCCGGATTCGCTCTTTTCCTCCGCTCCACCTTCTTACCGTTCCTTCTTTGCACATTTTTTCAGGATTTCCGGCAAACCACGATGGAGTGTCCGCCGCTTAGCCCGTCATGGATTTCGCTGACGTGTAGCCCGGCGGCTTCTATGCAACGGATCATGTCTTCGGAATGATACATTTTACTGTTTCCATTGGCCATAGCGGTGAAATAAAGGCTGATTTGCGTCAAGCAGAAGGCCGCCGTCTCGAAGGGTTGCCTGTCCCAAAAAGTTTCCATGATGAAAAGAGACGTCGTTTCGTTCATGGATGCGGCTGCCCGCCGGAGGATGCTTGTCACTTCCGCTTCCGAAAAACAATCGAGGAATTGACTCATCCAGATGGCGTCCATCGAACCGGGAAAGGCTTCTTTCTCGTCCAGCAGGTTCACACGATGTCCCAAAATCCGTTCTGCGCCTTTTTGCCCGGCGGTTTGTTTTTTCATCATTTCGAGTTGTTGCGGTAAATCCATGATGGTGACGGTCACGTTTTCATCATACGCTACACAACGCAAGGCCCAGCGGCCGGTATTTCCCCCGACGTCGAGCAGTGTTTCCGGATGATGTGCAAAGACGATTTTCAACGCCTCGTCAAACGAGTGGTCGGAATAGAAATGATCAAAGCCGAACCAGCTTCGTTGCACTTCTTCCGGCAATTCCGACAAGCCTTCGTAGATGGTTTTCCATTGTCCGAAGACTTTCAGGCCTTCCGGTTTTCCGTTCAACAAGGCTTCTTCCAGATGATACCAGCCCAAATAATTGACTTGGTGGGTAAAGTCCATATTCGTAGTTACCATCGGGTTGGAAAGCAGGAACCAACCGACTTTGGATGCCACATAGCGGTTGTCTGCATACAGCACGGTGCCGATGGTTAGCGACGACTCCATCAAAACCTGTACGGCATAGCGTGACAAGTGGGTTCGTTCCACAATTTCATCCAATGTCAGTCCATTTTTGGAATCGACCAGCATTTGCAGGATTCCGAATTTGACCATCAGGCGCGATACCTGAAAGACGACCGGCGCAAAAGAGATTTCGTGGGCGCGATGCTGCGCCTCAATCACGCTCATTTTCTCTTTGGCGTATTTTTTTTCTAAAGCAGGAAACAGTTTCATTTTTTCCAGAAGTTATAAAAGTTAAACCATTGTTCGGGATACATTCTTACGATGCGTTCCAATTCGCGGACAAACGCTTTCGTCATTTCGTTGATTTGTTCTCTTTTCGACCCGCCGGAGGGGGACGTGACGGGGACGACATGGATACGGTAGCATGACGTGGCGATTTTCAGTACAAAAAGAGCCAGCACGGGTACGCGAAACTGCACCGCAAGGACAAACGTTCCGACAGGAAAGTCCGCCTTTCCCTTCATAAAGTCGCATTCAACGCTTTTGTCGCTTCCGAAGTGACGGTCGCTGGGCATATACAGGATCTCTCCGTTCGATAACGCTTCATGAATCACAAAAATATGCGACAAATCTTCTGTTACCGGAATCAGACGTACATAATTGCTCTCCAGTATTTCGGAACGGTTCTTTTGCACCTCTTTGGCCTCGTCTCCGAAAATCAGGCAGTTGATACGCTTTTTCTTCTGCTTCAACAAATAGCCGCAAAGTTCGGAATTGCCGACATGCGAACCGGCAATGATGCAGCCTCCGGGTGCGTCCAGCAGCGGCAGGAAAAAGTCGTTATCCGGATTCTCAACCCGGAACATGTCTTTTTGACCGGCATAAACGGCAAAACGGTCGAGCAGCATTTGTCCGAATAAGTAGTGGTTCCGGTATGTTTTCCAAAATGATTTCAGCGGGGCATAGCCCTGTTGGTCGCGGAAATAGTGATAAATAGACCGGTAGCCTTTCCGCCGGAAAAGCATATAAAAGGGGATTACAATGGCCATGATTACGTATCCGACACGCACGTTGACGATCGAAAAGGTTACCTTCAACGCTTTTTGCCCCAGCGTATGCCCTCCGGTCACCCCTTTCCATTCTTTTTCCTTTTTCACCATGATTTACCGTACATTCACTTTTGATTCGATATAATCGTAAAATTCTTTGACCGTTAATACATGTGCCATCTCTTCGGGCTTGATTTTGAATCCGAAAGTTCTTTCTACGATGACAACAATGTCTACGAAGTCCAAACTGTCAAGACCCAGGTCTTCTTTCAATTTTGCCGCTGCCGTAATGACATGGGTCTCGATTTCCATTTCTTCTATCAGAAAATTCCGGACGAGTGCTTCGATTTCTTTTCTTTCCATATGTCAGGTTTACTGTTTGTGCTATTTTTCTATGATCCCCGGGGGTTGTTTTTTTTTCGTCAGGAATAGATACCGCCATTGATTGAAATGACCTCTCCGGTGATGTAGGCCGCCTGGTCGGAGGCAAGGAAGCCGACCAGGGCTGCCACTTCGTCGGGTTGTCCGAAGCGTCCCAGCGGAATATTCGCCTTGAGCGAGGCTTCGTCCAGGTCTTTGGTCATATCCGTGAGGATGAATCCGGGCGCTACGGCGTTGACCGTCACCTTGCGCGGGGCTACTTCCTGGGCGAGCGCTTTGGTGGCGCCGATGATGGCGGCTTTGGCGGCCGAATAATTCGTTTGCCCCGGCATTCCCTTCAATCCGGAAAGGGAAACGATATTGATAATACGCCCGTTGCGCTTCATCAACATGCCTTTCAGGGCGCGGCGGGTGACATAGAAGAATCCGTTCAGGCTGATGTCGAGCACTTCGCGCCATTGGGCGTCCTGCATGAAAATCATCATGGCATCCTGCCGTATCCCGGCATTGTTTACCAACACGCCGATATAATCGTCCGGATGCTGCGTCGTCCATTCGTCCAGGGCTTTGTCCACAGCTTCGCCGTCGGCTACATTGAAGGGCAGCAGTCCGGCTGTTCCGCCGGTGGCTTCCACCAGCCGTTTCGTCTCCAAAGCGGCTTCTTCGTTCGACACATAATTGATGAGGACGGGAATCCCTTTCGCGGCTAACTCCACGCATACAGCCCGGCCAATGCCGCGCGAACCTCCGGTCACTAATGCATATTTCATAAATACATATTGTTATTAATGTATAGCGCCTCGTTTTCCGTATAAAATAAGGCGTGCTCATTTTTAGTTGCGCAAAAGTACAAAAAAAAACGACAGTGGGAAAATCATCTATCTACATTCAGGGTCTGAAAATGGCAAATAAGTATGTCCCGATCGTAAATCGGTATGTCCCGATCGTCAATCGGGACATACCAATCGTCAATCGGGACATACCGATCGTCAATCGGGACATACCGATTGTCAATCGGGACATACCGATCGTCAATCGGGACATACTAATCGTCAATCGGGACATACCGATTGTCAATCGGGACATACCAATCGTCAATCGGGACATACCGATTGTCAATCGGGACATACTAATCGTCAATCGGGACATACTAATTTGGGATAAAACAGCCTTTATCCTTTAAATTCTTCCCACAACGCCGTAGCGATGATACCCCGCGTCCGGTCGGCCAGTGCCTGCAAACCGCCTTTTTCGGCATACGCCTGTTCGTCCGTCCGTATCGGCGGATGAATCACCATCTCCATCCGGTGGGGATGCGCACGAATGGAACCGACGGGCAAGACCTTGTAAGGCCCGTTTAACGTGATGGGAACAATCGGCAGGCCTTGCTCCAGGGCAACCTGAAAGGCGCCTTTGTGAAAACGCGACATTTGGCCGTTCGCTGTCCGCGACCCTTCGGGAAAAACGACTAACGAAGCCTTGCCCTGTAACCGGAGTTTCGCCTCCGCAATGCTGCGAAGGGCGGCGCGTGGCGAAGAATGATCCACAAAAATAAATCCGGCGGCACGACAGGCGGCTCCCACAAACGGAATTTTGGCCAGTCCGATCTTCATCATCCATTTGATAGGATAACCCAAAAATCCGTAAATCATAAAAATGTCGAATGCGCCCTGGTGATTGGCCACAAACACATAGGATTGTTTAGGCCGGAGATGCTCCCGACCACGCACTTTTACCGGACACAGGGCTAACCAACACGTCAGTCGCGACCAATACATCCCCGGATAAAACGCAAACAACTTCTCGCCTCCCAACAGGCAACCGATCATTACAATTAATGCCGTCAAGATGGTTGACACACAAAAAACCGGCATGACTATCAACCAAAAATAGAATGAAAAAAGTATCCGTATCATATCATTTATGCTTTCAGAGGGCAAATATACAGGCTAAATTGCATCCTTTCATCATTTTTTCGAGAAAATATTTTTCTGATCAAGTTATTATTGCGTTATTTGCGCGTATAATTTAACCAATATAAAATTATTCAACCATGAGTGTATTAAAGTATGTGGGTGTATTAGTTCTTCTTATCGGCGTAGCAATACTTGCCGTTCCCACTTTAAGGGGAGAATTGACTAATACGTATCTTTTAGTCGGATTGTTTTTGATAGTGTTTGGCTACATCGGCCATATTTTTCTGAACAAGAAGATTGAATCGTAAGATGACCGGATGAGCGAAACGGGAAAATAGTTTCCCGTTTCGACTTCCGGCATATTTCAAAATGTTGCAAATTTAAGAACTGACATAAGGACAGCGTCCGATCAACCTGCCAAAACCGAACTATCATTGTCCGGAGTTTTTTGGGGAGGTTTATTTTTTCAGTGATATATTTTGAGAAATAAGGATGTCTGATTATAAATTATCGGGTGAATGAAAAAAAGAATTATTATCATCGGGGCTGGTCCGGCAGGGCTTACGGCGGCTTATGAACTATCAAAAGACCCTTCTATACAAGTAGATGTATTTGAAGCGACCGACACACCAGGTGGCATGTGTAAAAGTTTACATTTGTGGAATTGCATAGTAGATATAGGACCCCATCGTTTTTTTTCGTATGACACCCGTGTAAATAAACTATGGTTGGAAGTTGTGCAGCAAGATTATAAAATGGTTAACCGTTTTACCCGCATTTATTATAAGAAACAATTTTTTCTGTATCCCATAGCCCCTTTCGACGCGTTAAAAAAAGCAGGTTTCCGGACAGCTGCACAATGTGTATGCAGCTATCTGAAAGAGATGATTATACCTGTAAAACAGGATGGCTCATTTGAAACATGGGTAATGCGCCGTTTTGGGAAAAAGTTGTACCAGATGTTTTTTAAAACATATAGTGAAAAACTTTGGGGCATGAGCTGTCGTGATTTAGATGATGATTTTGCTTCACAGCGCATTAAAAAATTATCGCTACTTGCTGTTATCGCTAATGCTTTTAAAGGCGGTAAAACTACGCACAAAACATTAGTAGATGAATTTGCTTATCCGTTAGGCGGTACAGGGCGTATTTATCAGCGTATGGTTGAGGTAATTATTCGTAACGGTGGTCGTATTCATTATAACCATAAAGTGCAAGGCGTTTGTGTAGAAAATGGGGAGGCTACAAGTATTTTATTAAATGACGGAAAAACAATAGAACGATGTGATGAAATTGTTTCGACCATGCCGCTTACCGACGCAGTAAACAGCATGAGAGATGTGCCGGACGCCATTCGGGGAAAAGTGACAAAACTAAAATACCGCAACACGGTTATTGTATATTTAAAAATAGATAGTACCGATTTATTTTCTGACAACTGGTTATATGTTCATTCACCCAAATTGCAAATGGGGCGTATTACTAATTTTAGAAATTGGATACCGGATTTGTACAGTAAAAATGATTATACCATTTTAGCAATAGAATATTGGTGCTACGACTACGACGAGCTATGGAAGTACAGTGAAGAAGAGTTTATCCGGTTAGCAGCTACCGAGATTCAACAAACCGGTTTGCTCAAAAACAATAAAATATTAGATGGGTTTGTATACAAAATATCCAAATCGTACCCCACCTATCATCGAGGATATAAGAATGATATAAAACCAATTGAAGAATTTTTGCAAACCATCAAACACTGCCATTTTATTGGGCGTTATGGCGCTTTTAAATACAATAATCAAGATCATTCTATACTGATGGGATGGATGCTGGCACAAAACGTATTACACAATGCCGGTTATGATTTATGGACAGTCAATACAGACTATGATAATTATCAGGAAGGTTCGTTAATTACTCAATCGGGACTATCTGTCAAAAAACAACACTAAAATTTAAGCAATAAGCAATATGGCAAAACATACAAAAAAGACGGTTGCTGCGCCGCACGTGTCGCCGACGGCAAGGCACGCCAAAAAGCCGCTATCCCGGCCGGCGCCGCAGAACCCGGCGCCGGTGCAACGCCCCGTGCAGCAATGGCTCGGCAGGGCGTTTGGTTTGCGGAGCATATTAGTGGCAGGCGTTGTGGCGCTTGGCATTAATCTTAGCGTTACCCAAAACAGTGGCTATGCGTGGACAAGGCAACATCTGGAAAGCAACTGGGATTTCATCCGGCAACACTCCAACGCGACTCCGGATGAACGTCTGCAAACAAAACTGGGATTCGATTACGGATTCTTGAATTTCATACGGCAAAATACGCCCGAAGACGCCGTTATCCTGTTTCCGCTACCGGAACATGTCACCGAAAAAAGCGGTAACATGCAACTTACCGATAACGTTACAACCAAAATGTGGGTGACACACTTCGTGTATCCGCGGCGCATTCTCTATAAAAACGAGGCGGAAACCAATCCGTTGTACAACGAAGTAACCCACGTTGCCGTTTGCGCCTCGCATGGATATGAAGACCTGAATTACAGAGTGCAACAGCAACCTGCCTTTACCGTATTATCCAAGACGATGAAATAATGAGACTAATAATATTTGATTTGTAATTATATGATAACTTTCGGATTAATCATTACAGCACTTTCCGGCATCGGCTTGGCGCTATGTATTTCGCAGCGACTGAAACTTATTGAAGTTTTGGGATTAGCCTTCCCTTTGGGTATGGGCGTGCAAACTTTCCTGATGGTGTGCTTCGACTGGGTAGGTATTAAACTTACGGCCGGGTCGGTTATTCTTGCCACCTTGATACTCATCGCAGCATTGTGCACCTGTTTGTTTTTTCACCGTGAGAACCTGAAGGAATGGTTCCGATACGTTTCAACGCCCGGCTATCCCCATCTTAACTGGGCATGGTTATTGTGCATAGCGGTAATTGGCGCGGTGACGGTAGTGAACGTCACCAAAACCTTGTACTATCCCACTTTTGATACCGATAGCGTACGGGGCTACAACCTTATCGGCCTGGCGATAGGACACGAGGGAACAATAAAGTCGCTCAGCCTGTTTACCGACGTCAACTACTCGATGCGCGGGGCGGCTTCGTACATGTCGTATCCGCCGTATTCACAATTAGCGTACGCATACGTTTACATGCTCGGGGCGGCGACTTCGAAAATCGTGAATGCGCTGATATTTATTTCATTCATCCTTACATTCTATGGCGCATTGAGCCGTTTTGCCACGCATTTGCTCACCGCGCTCACAACGCTGTTTGTACTCCTTACGCCCGAAATGCTGGGATTTTCATCCCTGTCGGGTATCAACTTTACCCATGCCTTGTTTGCTTCGCTCGGCATTTTATATTTCATAACCTGGTATTACAAGAAAATTCCCTCCTTCCTCTGGCTGTCTGCCGCTTTCCTGATGCTGAATATATGGACGCGCAACGAAGGCCCTGTTTTTGCAGCGGCGACATGCTGCATCCTGCTATGGTATAGCCTGAAAAACAAGCAGTACAAGCCTCTCATTCTTTATAGCGTCTTGTGTGCGTTTCCGTTTGTTTTCTACACCGTGTTCCTGAAAGCGCATCATCTGGATGCCGTGTCCGTATTGATAACCAAACCTTTCTGGGACGGCGCCAAACTTTCTTCTATTCTGAGGGAAGAGTGGGATTTATTGAAAAACACAACCTCTTACGGATTTACGTTTGTGGCCTGTCTCCTCGTATTCCTTTCCAATTTGTGGCACATCTACAAACGCAGGGACCACGTCATAACCCTGCTTCTTTTTCTGCTCGTAATACTGTTTTGCACGGGATTGATTTATCAGCTCCAACTCGTCTGGGACTCTTTGGAAGCCATCATGCGATTTTCCTACAAGCGGCTGATGTTTACGTTTGTACCGATAGCCTGGTTCTACATCGCTGCAAGCCGTAACATGGCCTGGCTTTTTGAAAAGGCAGATCATTTTTGTTTCCGGGATGAACACGAGTAACAAGTTTGCGGAATAGAGAATGACAGAAATCTGCGCGAAACAGAAATTTTATTTTTCATTCTCCGTGCTTTTACGTAATTTCGCGAATCAAATCCTTTTAATGACTCATTCAATCATGAGAAAGTTAATTATGTTACTGTGTATAGCCGCCTCCGTGTTCACCCTGCGGGGGCAAGAGTCCATCAAATTGGAGGACATTAAGATTATCAATCTTGGCGACGGGAAACTGTATGCTACCTTGAGCAAGGACAAGGACACGCCGATCGACGGGAAGGTGCGGATGATCACCGGCTATACGACCGAATATACGGATGCGGAATTTACCAAAGGCTATGCCACCGGTGAATGGAAATATTTCAAAAATAACGTGCCGGTCGACATCAGACATTATGCCGACGGCCTCCTGAACGGCGAAGTCATCGAATATTACGACGACGGAAAGGCCGTCAAGACGAAAGGCGCTTACAAGGCCGGACAGAAAGACGGGCTGTGGGAATCCTTCAAGCGCGACGGCGTGTACAACTCTTCCGAAGAATTTGCGAACGGGAAAGTCGTCAGACGCATTACGTACTACACCGACAACAGCGTGAGCACGGAAACCACCTTCAATGCGGAAGGCAAAAAGCATGGCGTGGAAAAGGAATACGCCTTCGACGGCGGCTATTTGGTGCGCGAACAAAACTTTGTGAACGGCAAACTGCTCGGCAAGCAAAAACGACGCATCAGCAGCAACCAGGTCGGTTACTACTACGAATATGCCATCTACAATGAAGCCGGCAAGAAAGACGGTGAATTTGTTGAACTTTACGAGGACGACAAGACCGTCAAATCAAAAGGTTTGTACGTGAACGACAAGAAGGACGGGAAATGGACATACGGCTTTCCCAACAGCAAAATTCCCGGCAAGGAAGAGGTTTATGAAAACGGCGTCCTGAAGAGCAGGAAAGAGTATGTCACCGGCTTTGGCAACAAAGACAATTACTTTGAACGGCGCAACTATAACGCCCGTGAACAACTCGACGGCGAATACACCGAAATCTGGGAAAAAGGCGGCAAAACCAAGACCAAAGGCCAATATGTACAGGGACGCAAGCAGGGCACGTGGACACAGTATGACGTCGACGGCAAAGCGAAGGAAGAGGCCGTCTATGAAAATGGAAATGAAGTAAGCTCAAAAAAATTCGATAAATAGATGAACAGAAAAAAAATAGCAGTTATTTCGGCGCTGGCTTTGCTGCCGATGTGCGTCATCGCACAAAAAAAGCCCCTTGATCACAACGTATACGACGCCTGGGAAAGCGTCACAGACATGCGCATCAGCCCCGACGGCCAATACGCCGCCCACCTCGTCAGTCCTCAGGAAGGCGACAGCCTGCTGGAAGTGACCCATCTGCGCACGCTCGCCACCGTGCGCGTGGAGCGCGGTTGCAAGCCACAATTCAGCGCCGACTCCCGCATCCTCGTCTTTCAGATCAAGCCTTCGCAAGCCGAAAAGAAACAGGCGCAGAAAGACAAGAAAAAAGCCGACGAAATGCCAAAGGACAGTCTCGGATACATCACGCTGCCCGCCCTTGAGGTGCATAAAAGCGGCGTGTCCGGCGGCTACAGGATGCCCGAAAAAGCAGCCGTCTACTTCGCCTACACCGCGCCCATGCCCCAAGACACGAGCAGCGCCGCACCCAAAGACGAACGGAACGACTACCTGATTGTCCATCACCTGGCCGGTCATACGCACGACACGCTTGCCTATGTTGCCCAGTATGCCGTCCCGAAAAACGGCAAATACCTTGCCTATGTCACCAAACCGTCCGCCGCCGACAGCGTCGCCCTGCCCGGCGTCTACCTTTACGACCCCGCCACGCGCCGATCCACCCTCTTGCATGAAGGTAAGGGCGAATACAAGGCGCCTGTCTTCGACGAAGAAGCTGCGCAACTTGCGTTCTGCGCCACTTCCGATACGACCAAAAACGAATACAAGGCGTTCGACCTCTACTATACCGCCACCCGCCCCGTCGCCCTGCAACGTCTTGCCGCCGACACGCTTTCGCCGCAGATGCCCGAACAGTGGGGCGTCAATCCCCATCACGCCCCCTGGTTCAGTCACAACGGCGCCAGGCTGTACTTCAGCATCTACCCCTTTCTGCCACCCAAAGACACGACCGTCAGCGAAAGCGAAAAGGTGCTTCTCGACATCTGGCACTACAACGACGACTATCTCCCGACCGTTCAGTTGAAACAGCTTAACAACGAACTCAAGCGTCCCTATCTCTGCGTCTTCCACCTTGACCGCCCCGGCGCTTTCGTACGCCTCGGCTCGCCTGAAATGGCCGACATCGCTACCGCCGATCGTGGAAACGGCGACTATGCCCTCGGATTCGATACCCGCGACTACCGCATCGAATCGCAATGGACAGGCACGACGCGCAACGACGTCTACCTCCTTCATCTCCCAACCGGCGAAAAGACCGTCTTCGCCAAAGCAATGGACGGGCGCCCCGGATTTTCAACCACGGGTCAATACCTTCTCTGGTTCGACAAGGCCGATGCGCAATGGTATCTTTACACCCTCGCCACCGGTCAAACCCGTTGCCTCACCCAGGGGCTTGGCGTGGAATTTCAAGACGCCCGCCGCGAACTCCCCGACCGTCCCGGCTCTTTCGGAGCGATGGGATGGAGCCGCGACGACCGTTACGTATATATATATGATATGTACGACATCTGGCAGTTCGACCCTTCCGGCCAAATCGCCCCCCAACGCATCACGAAAGGTTACGGGCGCGAAAACGGGATCACCTTCCGTAACATCCGCCTGAGCGATGAATATGAATACGTCGATGACAAGGAGCCTTTCCTCTTCTCCGCCTTCGACAACCGTACCAAGGAAGGCGGTTTCTTCACCCTTTCGCCGCGCAAGGGTCTCAAACGGCAAATCCAGGGGAAATATACGTTCTCCACGCCCGTCAAGGCGAAAAATGCGGATGTATTCATCTACACCAAGTCCAATTTTCGGACGCCTCCCGACTTGTGGAAGACCGCCGACTTGTGGAAACAGGAAACGCAGATCAGTCATATCAATCCCCAGATGAAAGAGTATCTCTGGGGCACGCCCGAACCGGTATACTGGACGTCCAAGGATGGGTATGAATTGGAAGGCATTCTCTATAAACCCGAAGATTTCGATCCGGAGAAAAAATATCCTCTCCTGATTTATTTTTACGAGAAACACGCCGACGAACTGTACCGTTATTTCGCCCCCTTGCCGAGCCGTTCCATTATCAATATCCCCTTCTTTTGCAGCCGGGGCTATCTGGTCTTTACGCCCAATATTCATTACGTCGACGGGCATCCCGGCCGCAGCGCCTGCAATTCCATTATCGCCGGCGCCGAAATGCTCTGCCAATACCCCTGGGTGGACAAGGAGCACATCGGTATCCAGGGACAAAGCTGGGGCGGTTACCAGGTGGCGTATCTGATTACCCAGACCCATATGTTTGCCGCAGCCGGCGCCGGCGCCCCGGTGGTGAACATGACCAGCGCTTACGGCGGCATTCGTTGGAGTACCGGCCTGAACCGGCAAATGCAGTACGAACGCCAGCAAAGCCGCATTGGGAAAACGCTCTGGGAGGGCTTCGATCTGTATGTCGAAAATTCGCCCCTCTTCTTTGCCGACAAGGTAGAAACGCCGCTCCTGATGACGCACAACGACAACGACGGCGCAGTACCCTGGTATCAGGGCATCGAATACTTCACCGCCCTGCGCCGGCTGGGAAAAACCGTCTGGATGCTGCAATACAACGGCGAAGAACATAACCTGACGCAACGTCGTAACATGCGCGACCTGAGCATCCGCCTGCAACAGTTTTTCGATCATTACCTCCTGGGTGCACCGATGCCGGTGTGGATGAAAGACGGCGTTCCCGCCACTCAAAAGGGACGAACCTATGGACTTGAACTGACAACCGAATAAGACAATAAAAGAATGAAAGTAATAGCAATAAACGGCAGTCCGCGAAAAAACGGAAATACGGCGTATGCGTTGAATATAATCGGGCATGTGCTTCGGGACGAAGGCATCGACTTTGAGATATTGGAGGTGGGCGGGAAAAACATACGGGGTTGCTTGGCCTGTAACAAATGTTCCGCAAATAAAAATGGGAAGTGCATTACCACAACCGATCTGCTGAACGATTCGCTGGTGAAAATGAAAGAAGCCGACGGAATTATCCTCGCCTCTCCGGTGTATTATTCAGGGATAGCAGGCGCCATGAAATGTTTTTTAGATCGCGCTTTTTATGTGGCAAGCGCCAACGGCGGATGGTTCCGGCACAAAGTCGGAGCTTCCGTAGTGGCGGTACGTCGCTCGGGAGGCAGCATGACATTCAATGCCCTCAACCATTATCTAAGTCTGTCGGAAATGCTTATCCCTACGTCCAATTATTGGAATGTGATCCACGGACGCGCTCCCGGTGAGGCGGCAAAGGATGAAGAAGGGGTACAAGTCATGAAAATACTGGGCAAAAATATGGCATGGATGCTGAAAATGAAAGAACAGGCCAAAGATATGGAACCTGAACAAACAGAAAAAGTGTTCACGAATTTTATCCGGTAAATGACATTCTTCGACCACGCTTCGAGTATTGTTCGACATCGCTACGGCTACTAAGGACGCCGGAGAAGATAAGGGTTTTTGATGCCATTTCTCAATACAACTGTCGTCACTGCGAGGTACGAAGCAGTCGCCGATACACCAAGTCTATCAGTTGTATAGGCGATTGCTTCACTGCGTTGTTCGCCGTCCATTCGGAGGGATGTTCTTGACCCCCAACCCCCTAAAGGGGACTTTGGTGAAGCGGGCAGAAGTCCCCTTTAGGGGATTTAGGGGTCTGATGCCTTTTCTCAATACAACTGTCGTCACTGCGAGGTACGAAGCAGTCGCCAATACACCAATTTATCGGTTGTTTAGGCGATTGCTTCACTACGTTCGCAATGACGAGGCTGTTCTTCGCGATAACGGAGAGAATCCGAAGGATTCACATGTTTATAGCACAATTCGTCAAAGACATACATTCGACCCCTTCGG
>JAITPV010000191.1 GCA_031289275.1 Tannerella sp. | reverse complement strand
CCCCCCCCCCATTAACATAAATTGGGGTTATCATCAACGTTTCGTTAATAATATCCAACGGGAAGCGGGTTAAAATGGTAGACTGTATCACGACATTACTGCTTTTTGAACGTATTCGTTAAATTATTTTTCAATGCGGGCAAAGATATAGGATTATTTCTATTCCGGCAAACGTTTTTCGAGTTAAATTTCAAATGGAGACAAAAAAAATACATTAGAATGGAGAATGGAGAGTTAAGGTAAGAATTAAGAGTTAAGAATTAAGAGTTATGATTACATTAGAATGGAGAATGGAGAATGGAGAATTGAGAATTATGAATGGGTATCCGTTGCACGTCGTCATTGCGGGCTTTGACCCGCAATCGCCTATACAAGCAATGGATATGGTGCTTCGGCAATTGCTTCGCTACGTCGCAGTGACGGCAGGGGACGACACTTTATTAACCGTATGCTTCAGCTTACGGCCTCAGCATACGCTTGTATGGGCGATTGCGGGTCAAAGCCCGCAATGACGAGGTGGAACGGACTTCCGCCGTCCGTGCCGTCCGTGCCGCCGTGCTTGCCGTTGTAGAGACGTGGCGCGCCCCGTCTGTACGGGATACCGTGCGGCCGCCGTGTTCATCCGTTGTAGAGACGCGGCACGCCACTGTACAAGGCCGTCCGTGCCGCCGTGTCTCCATGTTCAATATAATTATTGTATTCATTCTCAATTCTCAATTCTCAATTCTCAATTCCTCTTGTAATCATCACTCTTAACTCTTAATTCTTAACTCTTAATTTCTTCATCTGCGTGCAATATGGAAATTGTTTGATCAGGGTAGTCCCATACCGGTAATTTTGCGATACAAGTCAAGCGCATACACGTCCGTCATTCCGGAAACATAGTCCAGAACGCACTGGATTTTTCCGTATGTCGTGGCGGCGCAGACGTCGTACTGCTCCGGAACGCGATTCAGTAACAACTTGCTATACGCTTTGGCGGGATTCATCACCGCCTCGATCAGGATGTCGATCAGGGAACTGAAGATATGATAGCCCGCCAGTTCAATATCCAGCACTTCGTTCGCAATGTAAATCTTTTGATATGCTGTCCGCGAACATGCCTGATAGGCTTCTTTCGCCCGGGGATTAATGCCGTTGATCAACGGTTCGTCATACGTCCCGGCCAGCAACTCCTCCTCTTTTTCCAGAAAAATACGGGTGCACTCGTCCACCAGCATGCCGATGATGCAGGAACGCAAATAGGCAATCCGTTCATTCGTATCGTCCACGATCTGCAACGTTTTCCGGATACTGTCCAGCCGTTTGCCTTCAAAAAAGCAGAGCAGGAGCGCAACCGTTTCTTCCGATGTCAGAATGCGCAATTTGTGTGCATCCTCAATATCCATAATCTGGTAACAAATATCATCCGCTGCTTCCACCAGGTAAACCAGCGGATAACGCGCATAAATATCCCTCGCCGGGTCTATCCGGTGAATCCCCAACTCCTCCGCAATGCGAAGATAGGTATCTTCTTCGGTCTGGAAAAAACCGAACTTGCCTTTGGTCGCCTGCGTCGAAGCGAACGGATATTTGATGATTGAGGCGATGGTGCCGTATGTCAGGACAAATCCGCCCTTGCGCCGTCCCACAAACTGATGCGTCAAGAGGCGCATGGCATTGGCGTTGCCTTCAAAACAGGCAAAATCTTCCCAGCGCCCTCCTTCGGAACGCACTTTGTCCGCCAACCGGTTGCCGGCGCCTTCCATAAAATAAGCGGAAATCGCTCGCTCACCCGAATGGCCGAACGGCGGATTACCCATATCATGCGCCAGACAAGCCGCCGACACGATAGAGCCGATTTCTGCAAAATCCGCAGCCATACCCTCATATTTTTGCATCAATCCGCTCGCTACGTTATTTCCCAGAGACCGTCCCACGCACGATACCTCCAGGCTATGTGTTAACCGGTTATGTACAAAAATACTGCCCGGCAGGGGGAATACCTGCGTCTTGTTCTGCAACCTCCGGAAAGGTGATGAAAAGATCAGCCGGTCATAGTCCCGCTGAAAATTCGTCCGTTCATGCTTGCGTTCATGATAGGCCTCTATCCCTAATCGTTTCCCGGAAAGTAATTGTCTCCACTGCATATCTCTTTTTTTAATGATGCAAAGATAGTGTTTTTTAAAAAACCACCCGAAGTTCATTCTCCGTTCGGATTTTTTTTTTACTTTTGCGCCGGAAAACGGGGGAATAAATTAAAATATAAAACAGGTACATAGGCCGATTTTGACTAATTCTGTAATGTATTACACCTTTTCGGTTTATTTTATACCACTTACTTTTGCCCCCGGTGTTTGAACAAATTTTTCATGACAAAACAATAGTCACTAACAGAAGATGTCAAAAATGATACTAACAAATAAACCGGGTATTCTCTATCGCCTTTTTAAGGCCTATCTTCGTTTTTTTTATGACCGTATATATTATCGTCGCACGTACAGCCTGCAAACCGACCATATTCCGGTCGACGGAACGCCGCTGCTGATCGTATCCAATCACCAGAACTGCGGGCACGACCCGTTAGGGATCCTCTTTGCCATTCGCGACCGGAAACCGGCGTTTATCGCGCGTGCCGATGTATTTACCTACCATCCGTTACTGGCGAAATTTTTGTATGCCAACGGGATGCTTCCGGCGTATCGTATCGCATACGAAGGCGAAGCGGCCTTGAATAAAAACAAAGAAATGCTCCGGCATACCGGACGCGAACTGCTCAACGGGCGCACCGTCGTCATGTATCCCGAAGCCGGCCATCAGGATAAACACTGGCTGGGCGCCTTTTCTTTCGGATATACCCGGTTAGCCTTCGAGGCGGCTGCGTTAGGCAACTTCCGTACCGAGATATTTATTTTGCCTTCATGCAATCATTATGCCGACTATTTCCAACTTCAGGAACAGATGTTAGTGAAATTCGGAACGCCGATTTCGATTAAACCCTATTATGAGTTGTATAAAACGAAGCCGCGCACGGCTCAGCGGGAAGTAAACACCCTGGTGCGCAAACAAATTGAAGACTTAATGCTTGACATCCGCGACCTGGACAACTATCAGGCCATTGATTTTGTCTGCAAAGCCGTTGCCGACAGAAACGCTTTATCCGGCGCCGAAGACTTGCCCGGCCGCCTGTTGTCCGACCGTGCTCTGGTAGCCTCTTTGGCGCAGGCACAAACCAACGACGGGGCGGCGGTACGTGAAATATACAGCGACGCCCTGACACTACAGGAAGGTATCCGGGAGATGAAGATCAACAACCGCCTTTTCGACCGTCCCTTCACATGGGGCGCCCTCGCCGGGCGGTCGCTGCTGCTCGTCCTCCTGCTGCCGGTATGGCTGTTTTCGTTATGGCCGAATGTGCTGCATCTCGTCGCTCCGGCGCTTCTCCAGCGCCGCATGACGGACAAAATGTTTTACGGGACATTTATATATGCGTTGAGCGTATTGATTACCATCCCCGTTTTTTATACATTGACTTTTGTGTTGACATGGATCTATGTGAATCTATGGATAGCGCTGATTTATCTTGTATCATTGCCTTTTTGGGGATTGTTTGCCTGGTATTACCGGAAATTTTTCATGGAAACCCGGCAGGCCTGGCATTATCATATCCACCGGAAAACAGAAAAGTTGCAGGCTTTGAAAAAAATAAGAACCGATTTGTATAACCGGTTGGATGAATTAAAATGAACAGTGAATATGGAAAAGAAAGTAGTAATTACCGGAATGGGTATCTATTCGTGTCTTGGTAAAAACCTGGACGAAGTCAGGGCTTCATTATACAGTGGCAAGTCAGGCATCGTTTTCGATCCGGTGCGCAAGGAAATGGGATTCCGTTCGGCATTGACCGCCTCCATTGAAATGCCGGAGCTAAAAGGGCTGTTGAGCCGGAACCAGCGGGTATACATGCCGGAGCAGGCTAAATATGCCTATATGGCTACGTGCGAAGCCCTGGCCAACGCCCGGCTGGATGCCGAATACTTCGAACAGCACGAGACAGGCATTCTGTACGGGAACGACAGTAGCGCCGACGCGGTCGTAAAGAGTGTGGATACCATGCGCGAGAAAAAAGATACGACGCTGATCGGCTCCGGCGCCATCTTCCAGTCCATGAACTCGACCGTGACCATGAATCTGGCTTGTATCTTCAAGTTGAAGGGCATCAACCTGACCATATCCGGCGCCTGCGCCAGCGGTTCACATGCCATCGGCCTGGGCGCACTGCTCATCAGGAACGGGTTGCAGGAATGTGTTGTCTGCGGCGGCGCACAGGAAGTGAATCCGTATTCGATCGGCAGTTTTGACGGGATCAGTGCCTTTTCGGTACGCGAAGACGAGCCGACCAAAGCCTCCCGTCCCTTTGATCGCGATCGCGACGGGTTAGTGCCGGGAGGCGGTGCGGCAACGGTCATTATCGAAAGCTACGAATCGGCCGTGCGACGCGGTGCGCCTGTTATCGGCGAAGTGTGCGGATACGGTTTTTCGTCCAACGGAGACCATATTTCCGTGCCGAACGTAGCCGGCCCCGTCCGTTCGTTACAGATGGCCATCCGCGAAGCCGGTATCGACATCCGCGATATAGGCTATGTAAATGCGCACGCCACCTCTACGCCGGTGGGCGACCGCAACGAAGCCAAGGCTATTTTGCAGGTCTTCGGAAATCACAAACCGGAAACGACCTCGACCAAGTCCATGACCGGCCACGAGATGTGGATGGCCGGCGCCAGCGAAGTGATTTATTCCATGCTGATGATGAAAAATAATTTTGTTGCCCCGAATCTGAATTTTGAAAATCCGGACGAGGATTCCGTGCACCTGAATATCCCGGCAGTCCGTGTGGAAAAACAGTTTGACCTGTTCCTGTCCAACTCGTTCGGCTTCGGCGGAACGAACTCAACGTTAGTGATAAGGAATGTATAATTGATTATTAATTGTAAACTATAAATGGGAAATGGAAAAACAAGTATTGATTACAAAAATAAACGATGTCTTGGCCAATGAATTTGAAATAGAAGTATCAACGATTCTGCCGGATGCAAATATCAAAAACACCCTGCAATTAGACAGCCTGAGCTTAGTCGACATGGTGGCCTTGATTGAATCTGCATTTAATGTAAAAATCAAGGGAACCGAAATTATTCAGATACAAACCTTCGGAAATCTATACGATTTCATTCACGAACGAAAGACTGCCGAATGACAGCCCATGTACTTTTTGAAGGAGAAGAAATCCATGCGCTCATTCCGCAACGTGCGCCGATGGTGATGCTGGATTCTTTTTTTGAAGGAAGCGATACCGATGCCGTTACGGGTTTAACCGTGCGTGCCGGCAATCTGTTTTGCTCGGACGACGGCCGGCTGACCGAACCGGGACTGATTGAGCATATCGCCCAGTCGGCATCGGCATTGGCCGGATACAAGGCTTTCCGAAAACAACAGCCGGCGCCGACAGGTTATATCGGCGAGGTGAAAAAATTCCGTATCTTCCGCCTTCCGGATACCGGAGAATCCCTGCGTACATCCATCCGGATACTTTCCGAAGCGATGAACGTATCACTATTGTCGGCCGAAACAAAATCGGGCGGCGAAGTGGTGGCGGCAGGTCAAATGAAAATATTTATCCGAGAATAATCATTCCCTATGGAAGACCTGCGTGAAACCATCCGTGTCCAGGTACGCTTCAGCGAAGTAGATGCCCTGCGTATCGTGTGGCACGGTCATTACGTGCAATATATGGAAGACGCCCGCGAAGCGTTCGGTCGTAAATATCAACTGGAATACATGCACATTTTCAACAGCGGTTATGTAGCCCCGCTCGTAGACATGCAGTTGCAATACAAACAGACGGCAACCATAGACGACGTCTTGTCGGTAGAAATCACCTACCGGCCTGCGCCGGGCGGGAAATTGATTTTCGATTACCGCATCTGCAAGGAATCAGACGGGTCTTTAGTGCTGACCGCCTCAACTATCCAGCTGTTTGTGACGCGCGATGGCGTGTTTGAACCTTCCAGCCCGGATTTCTTTAACGAATGGAAATCAATGTTCGGTATCAGGCTTGCAGCCACCGGCTCAACGTGCGTTCCGCAGCATTAAATTCGGCACCGATTTTGACGGTCTTGCGATTGCCGGCGGTGAATGGAATTAGATAACCTTTGTCGTCAATTTGTTTCAAGGCGTCTTCGGCAGTGGCATTGCCGGAAAGTTTGAACTCGAAGACATAGACCGTGTCGGCGGTGATGACTACGGCATCGGCGCGACCGGTGGCGCTGTGCTGTTCCGCTTCAACAAACTGACCCATAAGTTTGAATACCAAATAAAATACGGTCTGGTAATGCCGTTCCGTTTTATCGTTCAATTCGTAAGGAATACCGGCAAAGAAGGCGCGGAGGCGGGTCATGAAAGCATCCACATTACCGGCCAACAGGTCTCTCACAAATTTCCCTGCGGAAAAATCGCCTGTCATATTATGCGGTGCAAAAGCCGGCAAGAGTTCGTACAGGAAGCCATATTCCACTTCTCCGTTGGGAAATCCCAACACGTATTCGTTAAATTCCTTATCGTAATCCTTGATGGTCAGATAACCGCTTTGATAAAGGATAGGTACGGGATCATTATTTTCCGGACGGTAATCGGTAATGGATCGTGCATCAATCGTAACGTCGCCTTTCAGATTCCGTATGTCAAAATCTTCCCGCTTGAGCAGATTGACCAGAAAGGTCGGCGTACCTGTTTTGAACCAGTAATCACGAAATTCCATGCCGGCAAACGTATTCAGTACGCTGAACGGATTGTACATGCCTTCGCTGTTCTTGGCAAAATGATAACCGTCGTAACGCTTTTTCATTTCGGCAAGGGTATCCTCGTAACTTTCTCCGGTTTTATCGGCCAAGGCATGGAGTTCCGGTTCAAATACACTCAGTAATTCCGATTCGGATATGCCGCAAATACCGGCATAATCCTCATTCATACTAATGTCTTGCAATTGGTTCAAGTCGCTGAATACGCTTACTTGCGAGAACTTGGTAACTCCCGTGAGCATCACAAAACGCAAATAAGTATCGGCGCTTTTCAGTACGCCGTAAAAGCCTTTCAGCGCTTTGCGTATATCATCATGCACGTCCGGGTCATCCATCGTATTTATCAAAGGCTTGTCGTATTCGTCGATGAGTACGACAACCTTTTTGCCGGTTTGTTCGCAGGCACGACGGATAAGACCGGCAAAGCGGGCAGGCGAAGTCTTTTCCTCACAATTTCTTCCCCAGCGCTCTTCCAAAGGGCGCAAATTACTGCCCAGTGCGGATTCGAGTGATGCCAATCCGGTGTAACTTTCCAAATTCATATCCAAATGAAACACCGGATGTTCGACCCAATCTTTTTCAAGTCCGGCTATGGCAAGACCTTCAAAGAGTTCTTTCTTACCCAGGAAGTAGGCCTTCAGCGTAGAAAACAACAGACTTTTACCGAAACGGCGCGGACGTCCGAGAAAATAGGGAGCAACTCCATTCGTTAATCGATAGATGTATGCTGTTTTATCTACATACAAACATCCCTCTGTGCGGAGTTTCTCAAAATCCTGTACGCCGACAGGCAATTTTCTGTTGTTCACCATGACATTCTATGATTAATCGTGCAAGTATCAAGACGAAAACATTAATTGTCTTCTTTTTCGGATTTGCTTGTAAACATCCGTACTTTCGATGAATTTTCAATGGCTTTTACTGCAATGTCTTTCACATTGGCTTCGGCGCGATTGGCTTTGTCGGTATATTCTTTTAATTGCGCTTGCTGTTCCTTGATTTTCTCCTGTAACGAGGCAATGATCTGATCTTTCAGACGGATGTCGGCTTCGTTTTGCTTTTCCATCAATTTGATGTCGAAATCGTATTGTGTTCGGAGTTGCTTGGTGATTTCCGCGTCTTTGTCCTTCAACGCTTTTTCCAATTTAGCCGGAAATTCCGAATTGTTTTTCCGGAGTTCGGTCAATTCGGCTTCCGCACTTTTCAACTCGGCTTCCCGGTTGGATATTTCCTGATCAAATTTCGCTTTTTTGTCAATCAATTCTTTTTCGAGTTGAATTTTTTGTGTATCATACTCGTCCTGTTCTTTCTGACGTTTGATTTTCAGATTATACAGATACTCTTCCTCTTCCCGTTTCCGGCGTTTCGCCAAATCGTCGGAATATTCTTTTTCTTCTATTTTTTGTTTTGCTTTTTCGAGTTCCCACTGTCTTTTTTTCTCAGCCATTTCATTGACAAAGGCCTCTTCCTTTTCTTTCATGGATTTCTCGAAACTTTCCTTTTTTTCTTTCTGAACGAGCAACATGGCGGCTAATGAATCGGTATTGGCCGACAAAGAATACAAGTCTTCGAGCGATTGTTTTTCCAAGACAATGGCGGCGCGTATTTCTTCCAGTTTCTTAAATTCGTTGGATAAACTTTGCAAAATATCTTCCAATGAGTTATTCAGACTTGATTTAAGTCCGGCAATGCTTTTTACGATTCCATCGTTGCTTATTCCCGCCACTTTTTCCAAGGTTTCTTTTTTCTGTTTTCCCTCTTGTACTTGCTTGGGAATATCCGCCTGCGCATTTTGAATATCTTTCAATAATGATTCGTAAGCTTTTAGTATTTCGGCTTTTGTACTTTTTTCTGTTACCGGTGTATCCATTGTTTTTGTCTATTTAATATGTTTTATGCTGCAAATGTAAACAAAATAATCGAATCAAGCCTATCTTTTCGCCTTTTTAATAATCTTGATCGTGAACAGTAAAGAACGCAGAACACCATCGATTTTTATTTCTCACACTTGTAAATCTCACAATTTTATATGTAAGATACCCCCAGATGCTCCCTGGATGCCGATATTTTCATTACATAGAAGATGACGGGAAATAACGATTTTCCATCATCCGAGATATACGGTGGAGGGGGTTGATTGAGATGCAAGTAGCCAAAAAACGATATATTACTGAAAAATAACATATTATAGCATATAAACAAAAGATAATTTCGCTTTATGAGGTTACAATCGAATATTTTTTTTGTAGCTTTACACCCGAATTGAGGTCATACAGCCTCACGTTTTTTATGATACGGAATGATACGAAAACTTATCAAACTTCGCCCGAATTAAACGGACGAAACAGCAGGCTCTACCTGCTCATTACACTGTCGGCAATGACAGCCTTTGCACCCCTGGTGACAGACATGTATCTGCCTGCCTTGCCCGCGCTGACCGACTATTTCAAGACCTCTGCCTCGATGGTGCAATTCACCATCTCAACAAGCATGTTGGGGATTGCGCTCGGTCAGCTGTTTTTCGGCTCCATCAGCGACAAACTGGGTCGCCGCCACCCGCTTTTTCTTTCATTTTTCCTTTATCTGCTTGCCACGGTTGCCTGCATTCTGTCGCCCAATATTCAAACGTTAATCGTTTGTAGATTGTTGCAGGGATTTGGCGCCGCGGGAAGTATTGTCATCGCGCGTTCGGTGGCAAGCGACTGGTTTTCGGGTAAGGAGTTGCTGAAATTTCTTGCGCTAATTGCAGCCGTTCAGGGAATTGCCCCAATAGCAGCGCCTGTTGCGGGTGGGGCTTTATTGCTGTTTACCAATTGGAAAGGAATTTTTATTTTTCTCGGAATATTGGGCTTGGCAGTGTTTGTTACCTGTTTTCGTCTGAAAGAATCGTTGCCTGTACACAAAAGGGCAGGTATTTCACTGTATTCTTCGATAAAACTTTTTGTGCCT
>JAITPV010000184.1 GCA_031289275.1 Tannerella sp. | reverse complement strand
ATGTTTATAGCAACCGCCATAACCGAAGAGGTGCGACTCCGAAGGAGTCGAATGTATGTAGTGATGGATTGTGCTATAAACATATGAATCCTTCGGATTCTCCCGTTCGGTGTAACGTTCTCGCTACGTCGCAGTCCCGCAGGAACGGCAAAAGCAATCGCCCAAAACAACTAAAGGAATTGAGAATTGAGAATGAATACAATAATTATATTGAACACGGAGACACGGAGAAAAAGAACTCCGTGTGCTCAGTGCCTCCGTGTTTAAATTCTTGAACTTCAAATGTGATTCTTCTTAGGAATGAAAAATAAATAACATGCCATCCCTAATGGGATTGTTTTGCCATCTATTCTAACTTGTTTATTTTTCATCTCTTAATCATACCAATCATTCAAATCATATTGAAATCACAGTTCAGACAAATGAAAGAATGATGAATACAATAATCATATCAAACACGGAGGCGGGGAAATTAGGAATTAGAAATGTAATCCTCATTTTCAATTCTAATGATTTCCCACAATAAAGACCGACGAAACCTCATCGAGGTCAAGTTCGAACTGCGTGTAGTGTACGCCGCCGACCTCCAGTCGTTCGTATTCTGTCAGCGGTTCGATTGTCCCCGTGTACGGATCCCACCGTTCGGGACGGATGGCGCCGCGCAGACGGACGGTTGTCGCCAGCCGGTGGTCGGTCGAGTTCGTGAAGTAATAAATCTCCTTGCCTTCCTTCTGCTTGTGGAGGTAGTTGACGTAGCCCATACGGTACACAACCGGGTCGGCCGGATGCCGCGGCGAGGAGAACGTCTCAGCGACGGGTATCCGGCTCTCGTCGAAGGCCACGTCCGGCTGCAAGCCGAGCAGGTCGAACGCCCGCCGGAGGCTTTCCTTATCAGCCCGGGGGATGTATACCGCCTGTCCGCCCTGTCCATTGGTTGCCGAGATGTCGTCGGCGTAGACGCCGGAAGCGCCGAACATGTCGCGGACAAGTGACTGCACTTCCGCGTCGCGCCCAAATTCGGACGAACGTGTCGGTAGCGCCTCGACGGCCATGATACGCCCGCCGCCATCATAGTAGCGCTTGATGGCGTGGAGCGTTTCGGCCGAGATGACTTCGCCGCCGGGGATGATCAGGACTTTGTAACGTTGTATATTATATGTATTGTTCAGCTTCAGTTCGCGACCTTCGGCGGTGATTTTCCCGCTGTGCAGGTCTTCGGGATGAACAAAGGTGAAGTCGCGCCGCAGCTCGTTGGTCAGCAGATCGCTCAGAACGTGATGGCAGACATGCGGCGGGAGCCAGTTGGCTGTCGGGAGGCCGGAGGTCTTGTCGCGATCGATGTAGGATTCGGCCTGTATAGCGGTGATCGGCCACAGGAGGGCGACATCCGAGACGTGCACGCCGCCGTGCAGCAGGGTAGATACCCGTCCGACGTAGGCGCTGTATTGCGGCAGGTCGTCGAGCGCCGGATTATGGTGCGAGATGAGGGGCGGGATGCGTATCTTCTCCGTTTCGGGCGTGTACCACATGCCGTGGGGCACAACCAGCGTGACGCCACGTACCATCATCTCCATCACGGTGCGATAGAGCATCCGCATGTCGATGACGCTGTCCGGGAAGGCGCCATAGATTTCAGCGCCCACGTCGGGCTTGTCGCCCAGGTCGGCAGCCGAACTGATCTGCTTGAAACCGTGAAGCCCGCGGCCGTAGAAGAAGATCGCGTCCATGAGCGGTATCTGCGTGTGGCGGTAATATTTGAGGATGTCGCCGTGCGCCACGATCGTGTTCGGGCTGTAGTTTTCGGGCGGATGCCCCATGCTCCGCAGCCCGTTCGCGGCGTTCCATTCGGCGACCTTGCGGACGTATCCTTCGGCCATGAGTTCGGAGCGGATGTCGTAGAAGGCTACGCGGGCGGGCTGTGTTTCCTCACCAATATCGTAATACATGGCAGGGTAGTAGAGCGCCGGATCACGTCCGTACTTCCGGCGGAACAGGTCGGTGATGGCAGGCGTCCAGGTTTCTTCCTGGTGGACGAAGCCGACGTCATCGTAGAACGTCCGTGTGATGACGTTGCCGAAATACTGTGCGAAACGCTTGCCGTATTCGCCGTAAGTCATTTCAATGACCTTGTCGGCCGCTTCGGGCTGCATGTAGTCGACCAGCGAATTGATGTTGAACTTGCAGTTGAAGAACATCACCCGCCAATGGCCCTCCGGCGCGTCCCAATCCAGGCGGTTGCCGTGCATGAAGGGCGCCAGACCGACGACTTGGCGGGTGGTCGTGTCCATAGCCGAGACGGCCATCAGCAGTAGCGAGGTATCGGCGCGTTCGAGCTGCACCCTTCCGGGGCCTTTGAAGAAGGTTTCTTCCTTGAGGAGGTATTTCCGCGTGTAAGCGGGGTATTCGCGTTGCAGTTTTCCGCCGGCCGACCCGCTGGGGAAGTCGATGTCGTCGTAGAGCACGACCTCCATGCCGAGGCGGGCGGAGATGGAGAGGATGTCGCCGTAGCGGTCGAAGTATTCGTCGCTCAAGTACGCCGGTTCCGTGCCGGGACTCATCGTCGTGCCACCCCATCGCATTCCTTCACTGACGGGCAGTACGGCGATGCCGCCGTATCCCGACAACCGTTGTGCGTCGGTCAGCAGCGTTTCGATGCCGCCGGTCGTCATCCGCCCGTTGACGTGCAGGAAAGGCATGGGTTTGCGCGAATTGTCCGGATTCAAGAAGGCTTCACGGAACGCCTTGTCGGAAGAGGATGTGCACGAAAGCAGGCTTCCGCACAGGATAAGGTGGGTAAGAAATCTCATGATCGGTATCTTTTTGATGATTCAATTGTGCACAAAAGTACAATTTCTTCCGGGAAAAACAAGGAATAACGGGATTCGATGATTCCCCGAATATGTTGGAGCATTAGGGCGTAATCCTTTGTTTAAGTTTTTACAAAATGATTCATCTTTGGTATCCATCCATGAAAAAATCGAAAAGGCAAAACAAGGCGAGTTGGTCAAATTTAAAAAATTACTTGATAATAAGGATATATCGCAATCTTTTTACAGTATGGTTCAAATAGACAGAGATTGCTATTATGCCTCGTTGGAAGCATTGGTTTCGTTAATGAAAATACCTTCGCTTATGCGAAACGAAGATACTGATATGTCGGAAAAAGGAAAGGATTTATTTGAAAACATGGAGAAAGTTTATACACAATATCCACCCAATAATCCCGATTGGATTTCTTCTAATTTTTGGGGCGAATATGCCGGATATTATCTAAATGACTATAAGCAACTCCGCAAAAAAGATGGTCTGAAAAAATATCAGGAATTGACGAAAGGTGGAACAATCAATGCCGTTATAATCAATGAATCAAAAAAAGAGCTAACAGGAAAAGAACTTGAATTTTTTCAGGCAAGACATATTTATTTTACAGCCATTCAGATGGATTTTGAAAAAGAACTGATAGAATTGTTCGAACAATATGAAAAAGATTATCCGAAAAGTGAATATTCAAAATATATCAGACCACTAATTGATAAAATAGTTCAGTATCATCAAACTATAGAACAACCATTCAATGAAAATATGCGATTTGTAGATAGTTACGAAGAAATCAACACTTTGGCTGAAGCGATAAAACCGTTTAACGGCAAAAAGATATATATTGATGTATGGGCAACATGGTGCAGTCCTTGTAAAGAGGAATTTAAAAACAGCGAGGCGTTGAAAAAGATTTTAGCCGAAAATGATATTCAAATGCTTTATATTTCCATAGATAAAGACAGAGACCAACAATGGAAAGATATGATTAAATTTTATAATCTGACAGGGAATCATATATGTGCCAATAAATTACTTGACACGGATTTGCGAAAAATTTTTGATCAAAATGGAATGCTAAGTATTCCATGGTATATATTGGTCGATGAAAATGGCACTATAATTGATAAACACGCCAAAAGCCCTTCACAATTAGTGGCCGGAGAGAAAATTATCAAAAACGAATAAAAAAACTCCTCATGCGTCAGTCCATCCGGTTGATTTCGTTCAGGCTGTGGCTGGCGGCGGCTACGCTGGTGATGTGTTTGACGGAGACGCTCCGTTTGTCGCCTTGTTCGCGCAGGTTGCAGATGCGGTGATACTGCTGGATGTATGCGATGATTTTGCCGAAGGCGTGGCTTTGATAATACGGGCTTTCGGGGTCTGCGGGCAGATACAGGGTCATCATGTCTTTTTTCAGGATCACCTTTTCGATTCCCAGCTTCCTGGCCAGCCAGCGCAGACTGACGACGCGAATCAGTTCTTCACCTTCGGAGGGGATCGCCCCGAAACGGTCTTTCAAGCGGGTCACGAATCCGGCTAAGCGGTTTTCGTCGGTGATCGCATCCAACTCCCGATAGATACCGATCCGTTCGGAATCGTTCGGGATATAAGTGGGCGGAAACATGAGTTCGAGGTCGCTTTCGATAAAGGTTTCGCGCACATAAGCGTCGCCGGTGTCCGGCCGGCCGTCGTCCGGCGCGAAAAGTTCGGCAAACTCGTCGGTTTTCAGTTCGTCGACGGCTTCTTCCAGGATTTTCTGATACGTTTCGTATCCCAGGTCGGCAATAAACCCGCTCTGTTCGGCGCCGAGGATATTCCCCGCTCCCCGGATGTCCAGGTCTTGCATGGCGATATGGATCCCGCTTCCCAGCTCGGCAAAGTTTTCGATGGCCTGCAAGCGCCGGCGCGCTTCGGGCGTCAGGGTGGAGAGCGGTGGGGAGAGGAGGTAGCAAAAAGCCTTGCGGTTGCTCCGTCCGACACGTCCCCGCAACTGATGCAATTCCGACAGTCCGAACTGTTGGGCATCGTTGATGATGATGGTATTGGCGTTCGGAATGTCCAGTCCGTTTTCGACGATGGTCGTCGAGAGCAGCACGTCGTATTCGTAGTTGACAAAGTCGAGGATGATTTTTTCCAACTTTTCAGGCTCCATCTGTCCGTGTCCAACGGCAATGCGTGCCTCGGGCATTTCGCGCCGGATGAGTTTCTCCATCTCGTAAATGTTGCGGATACGGTTGTTGATAAAAAAGACTTGTCCGTTGCGCCCCATTTCAAACCGGATCGCTTCGCGGATAATATCCGGGTGGAAGCGTTGCACTTCGGTTTGAATCGGATAGCGGTTGGGCGGGGGCGTATGGATATGGCTCAGGTCGCGGGCGCCCATCAGGGAGAACTGGAGGGTGCGCGGAATCGGGGTGGCCGTCATGGTGAGCGTGTCGACATGGGTCTTCATCCGGCGCAGTTTTTCTTTGACGGCGACGCCGAATTTCTGTTCTTCGTCGATGACCAGCAGTCCCAGGTCTTTAAAAACGACGTCGCGACCTACCAGCCGGTGCGTACCGATCAGGATGTTCAACTCGCCTTGCCAAAGGCGTCGCAGTATTTTTTTTGTTTCGGAGATCGACCGCGCCCGGCTGAGGTAGTCGATGGTGCAGGGAAAGTCTTTGAGCCGTTCCGAGAAAGTCCGGAAATGCTGGTAGGCCAGCACGGTGGTAGGCACCAGGACGGCGACTTGCTTGTTGTCTGCAACGGCCTTGAAGGCTGCCCGGATGGCGATCTCCGTTTTGCCGAAACCGACGTCGCCGCAGATCAGCCTGTCCATCGGGCGTTCGCTTTCCATGTCGGCCTTGACGTCGGACGTGGCCTTTACCTGGTCGGGTGTATCTTCGTAGATAAAACCGGCTTCCAGTTCGTCCTGCATGAAACTGTCGGGGCTGAAGGCGAAACCTTTCTCGCGGCGACGCTGGGAGTAGAGGCGTATCAAGTCACGGGCAATGTCTTTGACTTTTTTCTTGGTGCGGTCTTTGATCCGTTCCCACATGCCGCTGCCCAACTTATGGAGCGCCGGCGGTTCACCCTCCTTGCCTTTGTATTTGGAGAGTTTGTGCAAGGCATGGATACTGACAAAGATAATGTCGCTGTTGCGGTAAATCAGTTTGACGGCTTCCTGTATTTTCCCGTTGACTTCGGTGCGCACCAATCCGCCGAATTGCCCGATGCCGTGGTCGATGTGTACGATATAGTCGCCGGGCGAGAACTGGTTCAGTTCCTTAAGGGACAGCATGATTTTTCCGCTCCGCGCCTTGTCGCTTTTCAGGTTGTACTTGTGATAGCGACCGAAGACCTGATGGTCGGTAAAGACGCAAATCTTCAGCGTATGGTCGGCAAAGCCGCTGTGCAGCGTTTTGTTTACGGCCGTGAAAGGGATGTTGTCTCCCCGGTCATGAAAGATCGTCCGGACGCGCTCGGCCTGTTTTTCGTTGTCCGTCAGCAGGTACAGGGTGTATCCTTCCGCAAGGTAGCGATGAAACGATTCGCCAACCAGATCAAAGTTCTTTTGATAGAGCGGTTGCGGTTCGCTGTCGAAGGCAAGGGTTGCATGGGGCGTATCAAAGGCGTTGGCGCTTGTTTGCATCCGGCGGAACGAAAGCGCCGAACGCAGGAAATCCTCTTTCCGGACTAATCTTTTACGCATTTCGTCCGCAGACGGAAACGGCGTTTCGTCGCTTCCTCCCACCGGTTTTTCTTCCCACAGACTGCCGATGCGTTCCGTGCACCAGGACAGGTCTTGGGTGACGATGCACGTTTGCTGCGGCAGCAAGTCGAGCAGCGATACCATGTTTTCGTACTGCCGGCTGACCTCCGGCACAATGGTTGCCGACGTTAATTTATCTTTGGACAACTGCGTTTCGACATCGAAGGTGCGGATCGTTTCCACTTCGTCGCCGAAAAAGTCGATCCGGTAGGGGTATTCGTTCGAAAAGGAGAAGACGTCCATGATACTGCCGCGCATGGCATACTGGCCGGGTTCGTAGACGTAGTCCGTATGTTCAAAGCCTAAGGAATCGAACACATCGGAAATAAACAGGTTGTCGACCTTTTCGCCGACGCTGATCTTCAGCGTACTTGCCAGGAAGGCTTCTTTGGACAGCACTTTTTCGGCCAGCGCGTCGGGGTAAGTGACGATGACAAGTCCGGAGGCCTCGTTTTGTATGGCGCCGAGCGTTTCCGTCCGGAGGATTTCGTTAGCCGGATCGGCATGTCCGTATTTGATGTGCCGCTGATAGGCGGAGGGGAAAAAAAACGGTTGCCGACCGGAGAGTTGAGTCAAATCGTTGTAGAAATAGCCGGCCTCTTCGAGATCGTTAAGTATACACAAATAGACCCCGCCCCATTTCAGAAAAAGCGAAGCGATCGTCATTGCAGCGCCCGAGCCGTTAAGTCCCTTCAGAAGCATGTTTTTCGTTTTTACATCTTCGCCGAGGGCACCGATGGCGTTCACTTGCGGGTGGGCTGCGTATACAGTCAGTAATTCAGGAAGCGTCAAAAGTTCATTTGTTAAATCCGTCGCAAAGATAATTACAATATCCAAATCGACAGGATAAACACAGCAAAAAAAGTTGGCCGGTTTGGAAAATACTCATTTTCTCTCTCTTTTTTCTCATTCAACAGACATTAATTTTTATCTTTGCGCCGTGAAAAAAAGTGGAATATGAGAATGCAGCAAATGAAAATAATTTCCCAACCGAAAAGTAAACGTGAACGCCGGGTGTCTTTTCTGCTTAATGATGAGGAATATCAGGCCATTGAACGGCATCTGTCGAAATATAAAATCACTAACAAGTCGAACTGGTATCGCACGACGCTCATGACGCATGTTTTAAAGGTTATGGAAGAAGACTATCCGACCTTGTTTAATGAATATGAGATGAGAAGATAAACAGATACGCTCTCGTACGCACGAATGAATCCATTTACAGACGATTATTTTATGAAACAAGCCCTGGCAGAGGCCCGTATGGCAGCCGAAGAGGGCGAAATCCCTGTCGGAGCGATCGTCGCATGTCGCGATCAAATCATTGCACGCGCTCATAATCAAACCGAACGCCTGAACGATCCGACGGCACATGCCGAAATGTTGGCAATTACGGCGGCAACCAACCTGTTGGGCGCAAAATATCTTACGGATTGCACGTTATATGTGACGTTGGAACCCTGTGTCATGTGTGCCGGTGCGATCGGATGGTCGCAAATCAGCATGTTGACCTATGGCGCTTCCGACGAAAAAAGAGGTTTTCAACGCTATGCCCCCCATGCGTTACATCCGAAAACCGCTGTAAAAAAGGGCGTCATGGAAGAAGCCTGTGCCGACTTAATGAAAAATTTCTTCCGGGACAAACGAAAACCATTATGAATACCGAATCTTTTTCGTTTTGGAAATACTCTTTTTCGTGATGAAATAAATAAATTGCATATGTGGTTATGAGTTTGTACATTTGCCGTTTGAAGATTAGGTTTTTATTTAACTAAAACGAAAAGAAGATGAAACGTCGTGATTTTTTAAGAACAGGTGCAGTGGCAAGCGCAGGAGCCGCATTAACACTGAATTTTAATGGTTTGCAGGCTGCATTGGCCTCACATGCGGTTTCCGTAGAAAAAGCGCCGGAATTAGTTGCCATCATGGGCGGAGAACCGGAAGAGATGCTTGATCAAGCCCTGAAAGAGCTTGGCGGAATCGGGAAGTTTGTCAAACAAGGACAAAAGGTCGTCATAAAACCCAATATCGGATGGGATCGTACGCCCGAATTAGCCGGCAATACCAATCCGAAACTGATCAGTTCCTTAGTAAAGAAATGTCTGGAGGCCGGCGCACAAAAAGTAACGGTGTTCGACCATACGTGCGACAACTGGCAGAAATGCTACGCCTCAAGCGGTATCGAATCGGCCGTAAAAGCGGCCGGCGGCACAATCGTACCGGCCAACGACGAACGTTATTACAGCAGTGAAATCACGTTGCCGTCAGGAGTAACCCTGAAAAAAGCGAAGATACACGAAGCCATGATAGATGCGGATATTTGGTTTAATGTGCCGATTCTCAAAAATCACGGAGGAGCCAAACTGTCGTGTGCGATGAAGAACTATATGGGAATCGTCTGGGATCGCCGCATTTTCCATCAGAATGATTTGCAACAATGTATTGCCGACATTTGTACCTGGACGAAGAAGCCGGTACTGAATATCGTAGACGCCTACCGGATCATGCACCAGAACGGGCCGCAGGGCAAAAGCGCCGCCGACGTCGCTACCGTAAAATCACTGATTGCTTCGACCGACATTGTGGCGGCAGATACAGCCGCGTTGCGCTTCTTTAATCAAGTGAAAAAGCTGGATATTGAGGCTGTAGGACATATCGGGAAAGGGGAATCGCTTAAATTGGGAACAACCGACCTCGATAAAATCGGAATCAAACGAGTCAAGTTATAAAACGTTTCATTGCCCATTCCAACAATGAAACATATCCATCCGTTAAAGGCATTGCGGGTCACGTTGGCCATCCTCTTTTTCAGTCCCATCCTGTTGTTTTTTGTCGACATTGCAGGCAAACTGCCTGACCGGGTACATGGATTGATGCACCTACAGATGATTCCGGCGCTGCTAAGCGGCGCCTATGCCATCGTCCTTGCGTTGCTGCTGCTGACATGGCTGTTCGGTCGCGTGTATTGTTCCGTGATTTGTCCGGCCGGCATTCTGCAAGACCTGATCAACCGTGTCTTTTGCATCGGAAAGAAAAAGAAAAATGGCGTTCGCCGGTTTCGTTATCACCGGCCGTTGAACCAGCTCCGCTACGTCCTGCTGGTTCTCACGACCGGATTAGCCGTATCCGGATTTTTGGGTCTCTGCTTGTGGCTTGATCCGTACAGCAATTTCGGACGGATAGCCGCTAACCTGTTCCGGCCGGTTGTGATCACGGGCAATAATCTGTTGGCCGACGGATTAAGTAAAATGGGTAATTATTCGCTCTATCATGTCACGATCAGTTCCGTTACAACCGTGTCGCTGGTCACCGCCGGCGTGGCGCTGTGCATATTTGTGGTGATGGTTATTTTCCGCGGGCGCTTTTTCTGCAACACGCTTTGTCCGGTAGGCGCACTGTTAAGTCTGGTATCACGGTTTTCGCTTTTCCGCATCGTGTTCGTCAAAGAGGCCTGTATTCAATGCCGGTCTTGTGAATACACCTGCAAAGCCGAAGCCATTCATACGCAAGACATGAAGGTGGACATGTCGCGTTGCGTGGGTTGTTTTAATTGCCTCTCGTCATGTAAAAAAGGCGCGTTGAAAACGCGGCCTGTCTTTCGGAAAGAAAAAGCGACGCCGGCAGAGGGCGCTGCTTCGGCGCCAAACAGCCGGCGGGCATTTATCGCAACCGGCGTCACCGTGGCGGCATCGCTCCCGCTGGCTGCATTGAAGGCGAAAGGCGACAAGCCGGACACCGACCGTCCGCTGCCGGTCACCCCGCCCGGCTCGCTGAACCTCGAACGTTTCAAAGACAAATGTACGGCTTGCCATCTCTGTGTCACCCGATGTCCAAGCCATGTGCTGCGACCGGCGGGGTTGGAATACGGATTTGATTATCTGTTGAAGCCGCACATGTCGTATCTCGACAGCTATTGCAATTACGAATGTGTGGTTTGTTCCGAAATATGTCCGACACGGGCGATTCTGTCGGTTACGGCAGATGAAAAAAAAACGACGCAAATCGGGATTGCCCGTTTCTTTATCGACCGATGCATTGTCAACACGGAAGAGACCGATTGCGGAGCCTGTTCCGAACATTGCCCGACACAGGCCGTGCATATGATTCCCTACAAAGGGACGTTGACCATCCCCCGTGTGGAAGCGGAAATATGCGTGGGATGCGGCGGCTGTGAATCCATCTGTCCGGTACGTCCCAAACGCGCCATTATCATCGAAGCGAACGCAACGCATCTGCCGGCCGAAAAACCCAAAGAGGAAGAAGCCCTGGAGGTAGAAGTAGATGAATTTGGGTTCTGACGATTCAATGATCCCCCCAACCTCATTCCCTCATTTTCATTCATAATTCATAATTGTTTTTGTACCTTAGATAAGGAAACGAGTGATAAAGTAAGTTTTATTGCTTTCATCATTCCCGAATTTGTCAACGCATTCAAGATGAATATACAGGACGCTTACCTCTATTTGAAAAAATACGGGGGATTGGACTGCCGGCGTGCCGCCGACGCTCTTGACGTAGTACGTAGTGGCGTTCGTCGAGATGACGGCTGCCAGTGCAAGGATTGATAAAAGAATTGTTCGTTTCATAGATACATATTGTTTATTTGATTAATATAATTTGCGTTATTGCCGGACGTAAAGCGTTCCGAAGGCCTTGCCCAACCTTTGGCAGGCCGTCGGGAGCGTCTGGGAGCGCTTGCCCAAGGTTGAGCAGGCCGTTGAGAGCGTTCGGAAGTATTTGCCCATGGTTGGGCAAGGCGACGGGAAGGCTCGGAGAGGTTTGCCCGCAGTTGGGCAAGTCGGCTGGAGTATTCGGGATCGCTTGCCCAAAGCAGGGCAGGCCGTCGGGAGCGTTCGGAAGCGCTTGCCCATGCGTGGGCAGGCGTCGGAACAGGGTTGCGCCGGCGCATAAGGAGGCTGTGCGACGGAGCAGGAGGATTTAGGATTATTTAAGGGGCGCAGGGAAGCGTTTCACGCAGATTAAATGGATTTGGGCGCAGATTTCGTAGATTGGTATCCGCCCAACCGCGTCATTGCGGGCTTGACCCGCAATCGCTTATACAAAGGAATTAAGAGTTAAGAATTATGAGTTAAGAGTTATGATTACATTAATCATATCGGACATGGCGGCACGGAGTTATGTTATTGCACGCAGATGACGCAGATTCAAACGCGGATTTACGCAGATCAAAAAGAGTATGCCGGCGAATCCAACGACCCGGCGGGTCGCATGTTTATAGCATCCGCCATGACCGGAGAAGTACGACCCCAAAAGGGTCGAATGTATGTCGCGATACCGTGCGGTCGCCGTGTCCTGCCGTTGTAGAGACGCGGCGCGCCACGTCCGTACATGTTGATGGATTGTGCTATAAACATGTGAATCCTTCGGATTCCCCCCGTTCGGCGTAGCGTCTTTCGCTACGTCGCAGCTAAAAGCCGGCCTCCGTGAAATTTTTCTACGCCGCCCGGAACGGTCGCCCAATTTACCAAAGTGTTTATTATGCTGTTTCTTTGCCATCCCTTAGAATAAAATAACGCTTCAAAAAATAATCCGCCCGAAATATTTTCATCTTTGTTCCGTTTAGAAAATATCAATCATATAAGGAATATGTTATGTCTTTTATTCTATTAATTGTATCATTAATCACTGCTATCCTCTTAGTTGTTGCTGCGCTGGGCGTGGCTAGACTGATTTCGCCCCGCTCATACAATCCGCAGAAAGGCGAGGCCTACGAATGTGGCATACCGACGCGCGGCAGATCCTGGATGCAGTTCAAGGTAGGATATTACCTCTTTGCCATCCTGTTTCTGATGTTCGATGTCGAAACCGTATTCCTGTTTCCCTGGGCGTCGGTGGTACAGGATTTAGGCATAGGCGGACTGGTCAGCGTATTGTTTTTTATCGCTATTTTGGCGCTTGGACTGGCGTATCCCTGGAAGAAAGGAGCATTGGAATGGAAATAAAAAAGCCCCGGATCAAATCCATGCAATACGAGGATTTCAATGATAACGAATACCTCGAAACGATGGTTCGCGAACTGAACGCTCAAGGCGCCAATGTGGTGATGGGTGCGCTGGACGACGTCGTCAACTGGGGACGCAGCAATTCGCTCTGGCCTCTGACGTTTGCCACCAGTTGCTGCGGTATCGAATATATGGCCGTTGGCGCCGCCCGCTACGATTTTGCCCGTTTCGGATTTGAAGTCACCCGCGCCAGCCCGCGCCAGGCCGATTTCATCATGGTAGCAGGCACCATCACGGATAAAATGGCGCCGGTGCTGAAACGCCTGTACGAACAAATGGCCGACCCGAAATACGTGATCGCTATCGGCTCATGTGCGGTTTCCGGCGGGCCGTTCAAGAAATCCTATCATGTAGTGAACGGGGTTGACCGGATTTTACCGGTCGATGTCTACGTGCCCGGATGCCCGCCCCGTCCGGAAGCCATGCTGTATGCCATGATCCAGTTGCAGCGGAAAGTAAAATTGGAAAAGTTCTTCGGCGGTGTGAACAAACACCTCGGCGAAGACGATTACAACCCCTGTCCGTCCGGCGTCGCCGACTGTGCACCGCCGACGGCAGCCCCCATTCAGGTATTAACCGGAAAAAACAATGAACAGTTTAATTGAAAATATCGTACGGAACCGTTTTCCGGACGCCTCCTTCTCCGGTGAACCGACGGAATGGCCGACCGTCACGGTAGCCCCGTCCTCGCTCCATGCGCTGGCGGAAACGTTGAAGGGTGACGATGCGTTGCAGTTCGACTTTTTATGCAGTCTCACCGGCATGGATTGGGGCGAAGAAGGATTAGGCGTTATCTATCACCTGGAATCTACCGTTTATGGATTCCTGTTGGCCATACGTACCATGACCGTTGACCGTGAGCATCCCGAACTCCCTACGGTTTCCGACATCTGGAAGACGGCCGAACTGAACGAACGCGAAGTGTATGATTATTTCGGCATTCGTTTTACCCATCATCCGGACATGCGCCGGTTGTTTCTGCGCGACGACTGGGTAGGGCATCCCCTGCGCAAAGATTACAACGACAGCCGGGACATCAATCCGGTGCGTATGACGAACGAAATTGTGATCGATACGGTTTCTACGTTCGAGACGGACGAATACGGACATCCCTTCAAGCAAACCCATGTTTTGTTCGACGACGAAGAATACGTGATCAATATCGGCCCGCAACATCCGGCCACTCACGGCGTCTTGCGGTTCCGCGTATCGCTGGAAGGCGAGTACATCCGCAAGTTGAATGTGCACTGCGGATATATCCACCGCGGTATCGAAAAGATGTGCGAAAGCCTTGCGTATCCCCAGATATTGGCGCTTACCGACCGTCTGGATTACCTGTCGGCCATGCAGAACCGCCATGCCTTTTGCCTGTGCGTCGAAAAAGGGTTGGGGGTAGAAGTGTCGGAGCGCGTGAAATACATCCGCACGATTATGGACGAGTTGCAGCGGATCAATTCGCATTTGTTGTTCTTTTCCACGCTGTGCATGGATTTGGGAGCATTGACGGCGTTCTTTTACGGTTTCCGCGACCGCGAAAAGATTTTGGATATACTGGAAGAAACAACGGGCGGACGCCTGATCTTTCACTATAATACCATCGGAGGCGTGCAGGCGGATATTCATCCCAACTTCGTGAAGCGGGTCAAAGACTTCATTGCCTACTTGCGTCCGCAGTTGCGTGAATACCACCGGATCTTTACGGGGAATGTCATTGCCCGGCAGCGGATGAAAGGCGTCGGGCGGTTGAGTCGCGAGGATGCGATTTCGTATGGGACAACGGGCGGTACCGGACGCGCTTCGGGCTGGGCCTGCGATGTCCGCAAACGCCGGCCTTACGGGGTATATGACCGGGTGGACTTTCGCGAAGTCCTCTATCGGGAGGGCGATTGTTATGCGCGTTACATGGTGCGGATGGACGAGATCGTGGAGAGTATGTGTATCATCGAACAACTGATAGACCATATCCCGGAAGGAGAATGTCAGGTAAAGATGAAGCCGGTACTCAGGATTCCCGAAGGCCGTTATTATTCGGCGGTGGAGAGCAGCCGCGGCGAGTTTGGCGTTTATATCGAAAGTCGCGGCGAGAAGTATCCCTACCGCGTGAAGTTCCGCAGTACGGGGCTTCCGCTGGTATCGTGCATGGACACCCTTACCCGCGGCACCAAGATCGCCGACTTGATTGCCATCGGAGGAACGTTGGATTACATAGTCCCGGATATAGACAGATGAAAAGATTCAATAATTCAAAGATTCAATGATTGGGTATTCATTCATAATTCATAATTCTTATTGACGATGTTTGATTTCAGTACAGTTACAAGTTGGATACATGCGTGGCTCACGTCGTTGATGCCGTCCGGGGTGGCGGTATTCATCGAGTGTGTGTTTGTGGGGATCGCGATCTTGGTCATGTACGCCATTATTGCCGTGATCATGATCTATATGGAACGCAAGGTGTGCGCGGCTTTCCAGTGCCGCTTAGGCCCTAACCGGGTTGGCCCGTTCGGCATTTTCCAGTTGTTTGCCGACATCATCAAGATGCTTATCAAGGAAATTATCGTCATTCGCCATGCCGATAAATTCCTTTACAATCTGGCGCCGTACATCGTGATAGTGGCTTCCGTGCTGGCGTTTAGTTGTCTGCCGGTCGGCCAGGGACTGGAGATACTGGATTTCAATGTAGGCGTGCTGTTTCTGTTGGCCGCGTCGTCTATCGGCGTAGTCGGCATCTTGCTGGCGGGCTGGAGCAGCAACAATAAATATTCCCTGATCGGGGCGATGCGAAGCGGCGCACAGATGGTGAGTTATGAATTGTCGGTCGGAATATCGATCCTGACCATTGTCGTGTTGACGGATACGATGCAACTGAGCGAGATTGTGGCGCGTCAGACCGACGGATGGTTTATTTTCAAGGGACATCTTCCGGCGTTGATTGCGTTTGTGATCTACCTGATTTCCGGGAATGCGGAGGTGAATCGCGGCCCGTTTGACTTGCCCGAAGCCGAATCGGAACTGACGGCGGGGTATCATACGGAATATTCGGGGATGCACTTCGGATTGTTTTATGTGGCGGAGTTTGTGAACCTTTTTATCATTGCCGGCATTTCGGCCACCATTTTCCTGGGCGGATGGATGCCGCTTCATATACGGGGATGGGAAGGGGTCAATGCGGTGATGGATTATGTGCCCGGCTTTGTGTGGTTTTTCGGAAAGGCGTTCTTTGTGGTATGGCTGTTGATGTGGATTAAATGGACGTTTCCCCGGTTGCGCATCGACCAGATGCTTGCGCTGGAATGGAAAATTCTGATACCCGCAGGATTGGTCAATTTGTTGGTGATGACGGCTTGCGTCGTATTCGGATGGCATTTTTAAATCAACGATTCAATGATACGGAAATTAAAGAAAGAGAAAAGATACGGTTACTTAAGTCGCATATTTCGTGGGATAGGCTCGTTGGTTACGGGATTGGGTGTGACCTTCTCCGAGTTTTTTACGCGGAAGACGACGGAGACGTATCCGGAGAACCGGGATACGCTCGTCATGTTTGACCGTTTCCGGGGGACGCTCGTGATGCCTCACGACGAGGCGGGAAAGAACAAATGTATCGCCTGTGGCCTATGCGCCGCGACGTGTCCGAACGACACGATCCGGGTCGAAACCGAAACGGTGACCGACGAGGAGAGCGGGAAAAAGAAAAAGACGCTGGTGAAATATGAATACAACCTGGGTTCGTGCCTGTTTTGTCAGCTGTGCGTCAATGTATGTCCGAGCGACGCCATCCGGTTCGGCACGGCGTTTGAACATGCCGTGTATACGAAGGAAAAGTTAGTAAAAACACTAAATGAAGTATGAATTATGACGTTTGATTTGATTGTTTTTACGGCGCTGGCCGTTTTTATCATCGTGAGTTCGGTACTGGCCGTGACCACGAAGCGGATATTGCGTGCCGCTACATACCTGTTGTTCGTTCTTTTCGGCATAGCCGGCATCTATTTCCAGTTGAACTACTCGTATCTGGGCGCCATACAACTGCTTATTTATGCAGGAGGCATTACGGTGCTTTACGTCTTCTCCATCCTGCTGACGTCCGGTCAGCAGGGCGAAGATTATGCGGAGAAACTGAAACCGTCGAAGATGCTGGCCGGGATCGTGACGGCTGCGGCCGGGCTGATTATTTGTCTTGTCGTCGTTTTGAAGAATACATTCCCGCCGTCGCATCTTGACCACGGCGAACTGAACGTGCGTACCATCGGATATGCGCTGATGGGAGTCGAGAAATACCAGTACATACTGCCCTTTGAGGTGATCAGTATTTTGTTGCTGGCATGTATTGTCGGAGTTATTTTAATTGCAAGAAAAAGATAAAGTTTATGGTACATTTGGAGTATTACCTGATCGTTTCGACGCTCATGATGTTTATTGGCATCTATGGTTTTTTTACGCGGCGCAACCTGCTGGCCATCCTGATTTCGGTGGAACTGATCCTTAATTCGGTGGATATTAATTTCGCCGTGTTCAACCGGTTTCTTTTCCCCGAACAACTCGAAGGCTTCTTCTTCGCCATGTTTTCAATCGGTATCTCGGCCGCCGAAACGGCCGTCGCGATTGCCATTATCATTAATATTTACCGCAATCTGCGGAATATTCAGGTGAAAAACATGAATGAACTGAAACATTAAATGATTCAATGATTCGGTATTCATTCATCATTCGTAATTCGTAATTGTTATGGAATATACAATACTGATACTGCTTCTTCCGTTCGGCACGTTTCTGTGTCTGGGATTGGGGAGCGCGTTTTGGAAGCCCCGCACGGCTGGTATCATCGGGACGGCTTCCCTGGCCATACTGACGGGGTTGGCCTGGCTGACCGCCGCGCTTTACTTTGGCGGCGGACGCGGTGCAGACGGAACTTTTCCGACGCTGATGCCGTTTAATGTCACCTGGTTGCCGTTTTCCGAAACGCTGCATATCGACTTGGGCATCTTGCTCGATCCGATTTCGGTGATGATGCTGGTGGTTATTACCACCGTCTCGCTGATGGTGCACGTCTATTCGCTCGGATACATGAAGGGCGAACGGGGATTTCAGCGTTACTTCGCGTTTCTGTCGCTCTTTACGCTGTCGATGATCGGACTGGTGACCGCCACCAATATCTTCCAGATGTATTTGTTCTGGGAGTTGGTGGGCGTTTCCAGCTACCTGCTGATCGGGTTCTACTATTCGCGTCCGGCGGCGGTGGCGGCGGCGAAAAAGGCGTTTGTCGTCACCCGTTTTGCCGACCTCGGCTTCCTGATCGGTATTTTGATTTACGGATACTACACCGGCGGTTTCTCCTTCACCCCGCAAGAGCAGACGCTTGTTGCCGCCGGGACGATGATTCCGCTGGCCTTGGGGCTGATGTTTGTCGGCGGCGCCGGAAAAAGCGCCATGTTTCCGTTGCACATCTGGTTGCCCGACGCGATGGAAGGCCCGACGCCGGTCAGCGCGTTGATTCATGCGGCTACGATGGTCGTATCCGGCGTCTATCTGGTCGCCCGCCTGTTTCCGCTGTTTATCGGATACGCGCCCGATGTATTACACCTGGCCGGTTATGTGGGTGCATTTACGGCTTTGTTTGCCGCCGTCATCGCCTGTGTACAGACCGACATCAAACGGGTGCTGGCCTTTTCCACCATCTCGCAGATCGGTTTCATGATTGTGGCGTTGGGCGTCTGCACCTCTGCCGACCCGCACGAGGGCGGACTGGGTTACATGGCCTCCATGTTCCACCTTTTCACGCACGCCCTGTTCAAGGCGCTGCTGTTCCTCTGTGCCGGCGCGATCATTCATGCCGTTCATTCCAACGAAATGAAGGACATGGGCGGACTGCGGAAATACCTGCCTGTTACGCACGCCGCCTTTCTGATCGCTTGCCTGGCGATTTCGGGAATTCCGCCCTTCAGCGGCTTCTTCTCGAAAGACGAGATACTGACGGCCTGTTTCCGGTTCAGTCCGGCGATGGGGATACTTATGAGTTTCATTGCCGCATTGACGGCCTTTTACATGTTCCGGCTGTATTATCGCATCTTCTGGGGAAAAACGTACGACGCGGCGGCAAGCCGTTCCCACGTTCCGCACGAAGCGCCGCGCACGATGACCTTTCCGCTGATCTTCCTGGCTGCGCTTACGTGTGCGGCAGGGTTTATCCCTTTCGGAAAGTTTGTAAGCAGCAACGGCGAAGCGTATGCCATCCACCTGAACCTGTCGGTAGCCGTAGCCAGCGTTTGCGTCGCGCTTGCGGCGATTGCGCTTGCCACGCGGATGTATAAAACGGCGACCGAACAACGGACGGAGACGAGGTTCCCGCGTCTGTATCGCGCCGCCGGCCATCGCTTTTATATTGACGAGGTATATCAGTTCGTCACCCATACGATCATCTTCGGTTATATCTCCTCACCGTTTGCGTGGTTTGACCGCCACGTGGTAGACGGGTGCATGAATCTGATTGCCCGCACCACCCATGCGGTTAGCGACCGGATCAAGGGTTTGCAAAGCGGAAACCTCCAGCAATACACGGTTGTTTTCCTGGGCGGCGTACTGGTTTTAATTATACTCCTGTTACTTGAATCTTTGAATTATTGAATCTTTGAATTATAATCATATGAACTTCTTATCCTGCTTTGTACTTATACCGTTGTTGATGATGCTTGGGCTGTGGTTAGCCCGGGGGATAAAACAAATACGCGCCGTGATGGTGACGGGCGCATCCGCGCTGCTGGCGCTTGCCGTCGCACTGGCGTTTCTCTATGCAGACGGACGCGCCGGGGGCGATACCGCCGCCATGCTGTTTACCGACAGCCGGGTCTGGTATGCTCCGCTTCACATCCATTACGCGGTCGGCGTAGACGGCATTTCCGTCGTCATGCTGCTGCTTTCGGCCATCATCGTATTTACCGGCACGTTCGCGTCGTGGAAAATGAACGTCCAAACGAAAGAATATTTCCTCTGGTTTTGCCTGTTAAGCGAAGGCGTGTTCGGTTTCTTTATTTCGCTGGATTTGTTTACCCTGTTCATGTTCTACGAAGTGGCGCTGATCCCGATGTATCTGTTGATCGGCATCTGGGGGAGCGGAAAGAAAGAATATGCCGCGATGAAACTGACCTTGATGTTGATGGGCGGTTCTGCGCTGATATTAATGGGAATCCTGGGCGTTTATTTCGGTTCGGGGGCGACGACCATGCACATCACGGAACTGGCGCAGGCGCACATGCCCATTGAGGAACAGCGCATCTTTTTCCCGTTGCTGTTTACGGGTTTCGGCGTGCTGGGCGCCCTGTTTCCCTTCCACACCTGGAGTCCCGACGGACATGCGTCGGCGCCGACCGCCGTGTCCATGCTACATGCCGGCGTATTGATGAAGCTGGGAGGCTACGGATGTTTCCGCCTTGCCATCGGCCTGATGCCCGAAGCCGCCCGCGAGCAGGCATGGCTGTTCCTGATACTCGCTACCATCGGCGTAGTCTACGGCGCCTTCTCGGCCTGCGTGCAGAAAGACCTGAAATACATCAATGCCTATTCTTCGGTTTCGCATTGCAGCCTGGTACTTTTCGCCATCCTGATGATGACGCAGACGGCCATGACGGGCGCGGTGATGCAAATGCTTTCGCACGGACTGATGACGGCGCTTTTCTTTGCGCTGATCGGTATGATTTACAGCCGGACGCACACCCGCGACATCCGTCAGATGAGCGGACTGATGAAAATAATGCCCTTCCTTTCGGTCGGCTACGTGATTGCCGGGCTGGCCAATCTCGGACTGCCGGGACTGAGCGGCTTCGTAGCCGAAATGACGATCTTCGTCGGAGCCTTTGAAGTGAACGACGTGTTCCACCGCACGCTCACTCTTATCGCCACTACCTCCATCGTGATTACGGCGGTTTATATCCTGCGGTTGATCGGGAAAATACTGTACGGCGAAGTGGGAAACGCCGCACATTTGAAACTAACGGATGCCACGTGGGACGAACGCCTGACGCTGATATGCCTCATCGTCGCCGTTGCCGGACTGGGGCTGCTTCCCTTCGGTATCAGCCGCATGATTGGCGATAGCGTATGGCCGGTCGTCGCCTCCTCCATAAACAAACCTTTTTAAAAAACGAATATAATGGATTACAGTCAATTTTTACTGATGCGTAACGAACTGTCGCTGATGTGCGTGATCGTTTTTCTTTTCCTGTACGATTTGTTTGCCGGTGCGAAAGCACGCAAGGCATTCCATCCGGTAGCATGTCTGGCGCTGGCCGCCCAAACGGCGTACTGCCTGCTTCCGTCGCTCACGCCGGGAAGCGTTTTCGGAGGCATGTATCAAAATGTCCCGATGATGGGCGTCGTCAAAGCCCTCCTGTCTGCCGGGACGCTGATCGTTATGATGATGGCCGAACCCTGGCTGAAAAAGGAAGGAACGGAACATAAACGCGGCGAATTTTATGTGCTGACACTCTTCACGCTGCTGGGCATGCTGTTCATGATCGGCGCCGCGCATTTCCTGCTCTTCATGATCGGCCTGGAGCTGGCTTCCATACCGCTGGCCTGTCTGGTGGCGTTCGACAAATACAAACATCATTCGGCCGAAGCCGGGGCGAAGTATATCCTCTCGGCCATGTTTTCGTCCGGACTGATGATGTACGGCCTCTCCTTCCTGTACGGAACTACGGGCACGCTCTACTTCGACGATATGGCGGCCGGATTGACGGGCACGCCGTTGCAGATACTGGCGCTCGTATTCTTCTTTGCCGGGCTGGGGTTCAAGATATCGCTCGTCCCGTTTCACCTGTGGACGGCCGATGTGTACGAAGGAGCGCCGACCCATGTGACGGCCTACCTGTCGGTCGTGTCGAAAAGCGCGGCCGTCTTTACCCTGTTCGTGATTTTCATCAGAGTCTTTGCGCCGATGATGGCCTTCTGGCAGGATATGCTTGCTTGGACGGTGGTAGCCACGATCACCGTGGCCAACCTTTTTGCCATCCGTCAGCGAAACCTGAAACGGCTCTTTGCCTTCAGCAGTATCTCGCAGGCGGGATACCTGATGCTGGGTGTGATCGGCGGCGATGCGGCCGGCATGACGTCGATCGTATATTATGCCCTCGTCTACCTGGTAGCCAACCTGGCAATCTTCGGCATCATCGCCGTGATCGAACAGCAAACGAACGGCAAAGTAAACCTGGCAGACTATAACGGCCTTTATCAAACGAATCCGAAACTGACACTGCTCATGACGCTCGCCCTGTTTTCGCTGGCCGGCATCCCACCTTTCGCCGGGTTTTTCAGCAAATTCTTTATTTTCAGGGCAGCCTTCAACGCCGGATTCAAACTTTTGGTCTTTATCGCCCTGCTCAATACGATCATTTCCCTGTATTACTATCTGCTGATCGTCAAAGCCATGTATATCCAACCGAACATGCAACCACTCCCCGCCTTCCGTAGCGACCGCTATACAAAGCTGAGCCTGCTCCTCTGCGCCACCGGAATCCTGGCCTTCGGCCTCCTCAGTTCGGTATACGACTGGATCAACGGATTCAGCTTTTGAAGAAATTAAGAGTTAAGAGTTATGAGTTAAGAGTTATGATTACATCTTCTCTCGTTAACGACGGTTTCAATAGCTAAATGTTCCTTCCTCTTTGATGAATAATCCCAACAGGTTTCAAAAACCTGTTGGGATTTGTTGTATGAGGGTGACAAATTGGCATAAGGCCTCTTCCGACAACTGACCGACATGACAAATTTACCGTATTTATGCTTCCGACATTTGTCAGAGGCATAAATAGAATACAAAAAATGGTTTTTGCAACTGCAAGAGGCATAATTTCACTTTTTGACTATAAAATGACTTCTTTATCTTCCTCGTCGACAGCTCGCGTACTTGCGTACATTCATTCAATTCATTTTCCATACAGATAAAAATTCTCCATTCCTTTACGGGATGTATACATCGGTGATGGTGGTAGTGAAAGCCGCGAAATAGCCTGCGCCGCCCGGCCGGATATTGGTGGCGATATTGGATGCCGGGCCGCCGAAGAACGGATTCTCGCCCCGCTTTTCGGACTGGCATTGCCGGACGAAATCATAATAGCCTTCTTCTATCCGGCTGATGCACACGGTGATTTTGTCGCCCGATTGCACGTAAGTCCACCCCTCCTCTTCTACGATGCCGTTATTCCGGTTGGCTACGTCGTCGAAATACATCAACGACATTCCGTTTATATATTGGTTATTGATCGCATTGTCGGAAAAGACCGAATAACTGGATATTTGATAGTCTGCCAGCGTATCATTCACAATATAACGGGTCAGGTAAAAGTCTTCCTGAGGTTCTTCCGGCGCATACAGGTTGATGGCATAATGCTTGTATCCCATGAAGTCCATGGGTGTGACGGTGATGGAGTCTATGTGAAAAGGCGCGGGCATTGTAGTGGAGGCTTCATAGGTTTCGATCTGCCCGTCTCCGTCGAAATCCACCCGGACGATCAACCGGTACGTGATGCCCGGAAGGGCAGACATGGGTGTCAGGGTTTGATAAATCCCTTTTTCGTGGGGAATCTCTTCCATCTCGAACGTCCGTCCGTCGGAAGCCTGTATCGTCATTTCCGCATCCGAAACGGGCTGATTCTGTTTCTCTTCAAAATAGGGCGATGAACCGGACAGCCGGACGGTTTGGTACATGACGTATTCCGTCAGCACGCCGTAGATGACAATCACCGGCGCCGAATCGTTCGTCTCCAGTTCGATCGGCGCTGTGCACGAAGCGATGCCTGCGGCAAGCGACAGAAGGGCGGAGAGCGCTTTGATAACGTGTGTCATAGGGAGGATTAAAATTTGAAATTATACGTGATGGAGGGAACAACTCCGAATAAATACAGCATTTCGGCATAGGGCAGTCCGGTATCGGCGTTCTGATCGTAGGTAATCATCCAGGGATTTTTTTTCCCGTAGGCATTGAAGATCGAAAGATTCCATTCGCTCCGCCAGCGTTTGCGTGAACGGGGATGCGGGATGTAATTGACCGAGAGGTCCAGCCGGTGATAGTCGGGACGGCGGTATTCGTTTCGCCCGGAATAGATCGGGAAATATTCGCCGTTGATCTCGAAACGCCCCGAAGGATACGTCGTCGGATTGCCCGTTGCATAGACCCAGATGGCCGAGGCGCTCCATTTGTCCGAAAAAGCGTAGTTGGCTACGACGTTCAGGGCATGTGTCTTGTCGTATGGCGCCAGATAGGTTTTTCCCTGATTGATACCGGGAATGGTACGTTCGGAACGCGAAAGCGTGTAATTGACAAAGCCGGTCAGCGTGCCTGCATTCTTCCGCAGCATCCATTCCATTCCGTAGGCGCGACCGGTTCCGGCGCGTATCTGGCCGTCCAGGTTGTCGTTTAAAAGGAGTTGGGAATGTTCGGCAAAATCAATCACGTTGGACAGGTTTTTGTAGTACAGTTCCACCGAGGCTTCGTAGGTATTGTTTGCCAGATTGTGGAAATAACCGGTCGAAAACAGGTCGACGGTTTGCGGTTTGATGTTCGGCCCGGCCGAAAACCAGACATCCAGCGGCGAACCGGAGGCGGAGTTGTTCGCCAGTTGAATAAACTGGACATTATGCGCATAGTTTGCTTTCACGGACGAGGCGTCGGTAAGTTTCATCACCATCCCGACGCGCGGCTCAAAGGCCGAATACGTATGATAGAATTGTCCGGCGGCATACGTCGTGGAGTCCACAATCTCATAGTCTTCGTTGTATCCGGCTACGGTAGCTTTTCCGATGTTGCGGAACACAGACCAGCGAAGGCCGTATTTGACGCTGAAGCGTTCCGAAAGCTTCTGCTCGTTCGACACGTACAGGTCATGTTCCAGCGCATTGTTCCGTTGCTTCCGGATACCTTCGTAGCCCTGCATGGTGACAATCCCCGGATTAAACCGGTGCAACGTATTTACCATGCCGTAGCTCAGGTTCCACAGGTCGCCGAGGGGTTGATTGAAATCCAGGCGAAACGTCCAGTCCGTGATGTCGGATACCCAGCCGGCTTCCATGCTTTCTAATTTGGAAACCAGCCCGTAGTCATAACTTGTCAGGTTCAGGCTCACTTTGGATAATAACCGCTCCGAGAAGATATGTCCCCACATCAATGCGGCGGCGCCGTTGCCATAATGAAATTCCCCCATAGCGGCGCCGAAATGATCCTTTCCGTAATATCCGCTCAGTTCCAGCCGGTCTCTGTCCGTCAGGCGGTGGGTGATTTTCGCGTTCAGGTCGTAAAAGTAGATGGAAGACTTGCGTAAAGCCTCTTCGGCCGAGAGTTTGAGAAACAAATCGACGTAACTGCGCCGTCCGCCGATCATCCACGACGTTTTTTCTCCGGCAGGCGATTCCAGCATCAAACGGCTTGAGATCAACCCAACGCCGCCGACGCCCTGTAAGCGTTTGGGCGCATCGGTCTTGGTTTGTACATCCAGCAACGACGACAGCCGTCCGCCATGTTTCAGGGGAATATCGCCTTTGTACAGCGACAAACCGCTCAGGACATCGTTGTTAAAAACCGAGAAAAAGCCCAGCAGATGCGACGCATTATAAACGGTTGTGTTGTCGATAAGAATCAGGTTCTGATCCGGCGAGCCGCCCCGCACACTGAATCCGGAACCGCCTTCCGATACGGTTTGTACGCCGGGAAGTAACTGTATCGCCTTGAGAACGTCTACTTCACCCATCAGCGCCGGCATCCGTTTGATTTCCGTGGCGCTCAGTTTTTCAAGCCCCATCTGGACGCTTGTCACCTTTTCGTCCATCGCATGTGCCGTGACTTCCACTTCCGCCAGTTGCGTACTCATTTCGAGTTCAAAGTCAAGCCGCTGTTCCTGTTCGGCCCGGACGACGGTGTCTTTCTGATAGTATCCGAGATAGGATGCGGCAATCGTATATGTCCCTTTTTTCAAGGTAAGCGTATATGTTCCGTCGGCAGCAGAGGTTGTATTGACGGTAGTCCCTTTAATAAAAACAACGGCTTCGATGAGAGGCTCCCCCGTCGACCGGTCGGTCACTTTTCCCTGAATCCGTACTTCCTGAGAAAAACCAATCCGGCATACCAGAAGCAATAACCCCGTGATATAAATCTTTTTACTTTTCATCGGGTGCAAAGATAGAGATAATAAATAGATTCTCTACCTTTTTTATTCGGTTTCCGCGTCGAAGGGGTAAAGCATTTTGTTTGGTGCGACCAAGTAACGTTACTTCGTCACCCCAAGTAACGTTACTCCGTTGCACCAAGTAGCGTTACTTGGTCACACCAAGTAACGCTACTCTGTCGGCGCTTATCCGTTCGCCTCATTATAACACGGTTAAGCGCTCCAGCGCCTCCCGATATTCGGTCAGAATATTTTCAATGATCGTCTTCACGGGTTCGATATGTTTGATGCCTGCGCATATCTGTCCGATTTCCAACATGCCGTTTGTCAGGTCTCCTTCGGCGATGCCCATCCGGGCGCGTCCGCGGCCTAATAAGGCTTGCAGTTCGTCGGCGCCGGCGCCCCGGCCTTCCGCCTCGTTCACTTGTTCGTAAAAAGCGTTTTTTATCAGACGTATAGGCGAAATCTTTTTCAATGTCAGTAACGTATCGCCCTCGTTCGTGTTGATACACCGTTGTTTGAAGTCGATATGTGCGGAACTTTCTTCCGACAGGGCAAAGCGTGTGCCGATCTGCACCCCGTCGGCGCCCAAGCTCATGGCAGCCAGTAGCCCGCTTCCGGTGCCGACGCCTCCCGCGGCGATCAACGGCAGGCGGGTGAGTTTCCGCACTTGCGGAATAAGGGTGAAGGTGGTCGTTTCTTCGCGTCCGTTATGTCCGCCGGCCTCGAATCCTTCGGCCACGAGGGCATCCACTCCGGCCTCTTCGGCTTTTTGGGCAAAGCGCGAACCGGATACGACATGCACCACCGTGATGCCGTGGCGTTGCAACGTGCTTGTCCATGTCTTGGGATTGCCGGCGGAACTGAACACGATCTTTACGCCTTCGTCGATAATCACTTTCATGATTTCTTCGGCTTCGTAAAACGTCAGAGGAACATTCACTCCGAAAGGAAAGCGAGTGGCCGCCTTACATTTAATAATATGTTCACGCAGCAGTTCAGGGTGCATGGAGCCGGCGCCCAACAGTCCCAGCCCGCCGTTATTGCTGACGGCCGATGCCAGTTTCCAGCCGCTGCACCACACCATGCCTCCCTGAATCAGGGGATATTTTATTTGTAATAGTTCCGTTACTTTATTTCCCATAAGAAAGATTCAAAGTGACATTTCATTCTCAATTCCTCTTGTAATCATAACTCTTAACTCTTAATTCTTAACTCTTAATTTTGCTTTGAACCGGTATTCCCCCGAACCTGCTTCTTTCGTTTCACCGTCGGGCAGGACAATGGTTGCCGTTGTGTTGGCGGGGATTTTCACGTCCAGCGTGAATTGCCCGTCTTCGATCTTCCACGACGAAGCAATCTCTCCGCGAATGGAGTTATAAGAGCCTTTCGCCCAGGTCAGCGTACCTCCCGGACGGGGGTGAATCGTGAAATGAGCATAGCCGGGATGACGGATGTCGGGATTAATGCCGAGGATGTTGCGGTACATCCATTCGGCTACCGATCCGAACGCGAAATGGTCGAACGAGTTCATCGTTCCGGACAGGATGCCGCGCCCTTTCACGTACGCATCCCAGCGTTCCCAGATCGTGGTAGCGCCCTGCTTGACCGGGTAGAGCCACGAAGGAAAGCGGTCGGACTCGAGCAGACGGTAGGCAATGTCGGTGCGACCGCGCACAACCAACTCTTCCATCAGCATCGGAGTAGTGATGAATCCGGTGGAAATCCGGTAGTCGTATTCTTCGATACATGCCAGCAAATGAGCGAACGCGGCGTCGCGCAGGTTCTCCGGCAAAAGATCGTAGTTCAAGGCCAGCGCGTAGGCGGCCTGCGAATGGCCTTCCACTTTCCCGTCGGGGCTGACGTATGATTTGACGAATAAATCCGTAATCCTGTCCGCCAGTTCGCCGTAGTGTGTGGCGTCTGCGGGATGGTCAAGCGTGACGGCAATGGTCGATACCATCCGTGCGGCACAGGCAAAGAAGGCTGTGGAAAAGACATCGTCCGGTATGGCGCCCCGCTTGGTGTTGTAATCGGATTCGGGCGGATTGGAAATCGTGTTGGCATTGAGCCAGTCGTTGTTGTGATTGTGGCGCACGCGCCAGATCAGTCCGGGATTTTCGGTCAGGATGGCATCTACATGTCCCTTCATGGCTTCGTAGATGTCGGCCAGGGCGCGTACGTCGGCATAGTATTCGAACATGCGCCAGGGGATGATGATCCCGGCTTCGGCCCATCCGGGAGCGCCGATAAATCCCTCCCAGTAGGGCGGATTGGCGAGGGTCGGCGCCATCGAGAAGAACTGTCCGTTCGGGGCGACACCGCCTTCGCGCAGGTCCTGCACGATCTTGGTATAGAACGCGGCCATGTTCATGTTGAACATGCTGCTGCGACAGAATATCTGTGCGTCGCCGAGGGCGCCTGTACGCTCGTCGCGCGAGGGATTGTCGGTCAGGACGCTGAACATGTTGTTGCGTTGCGTCCAGAGGATATTGCCGAACAGGAGGTTGAGTTCCGGATTGGAACATTCGAATGAGCCGGTTACTTCGGGGTCGGACGAAACAGCCTTTGCCGTAATCATATCCGGCGACGGGGCGGCCTCCAGGCCGGAAATTTCGACATACTGGAATCCGTGGTAGGTGAAATGCGGTTCAAATACGTCCTCGCCGCCGGACAGGATGAATACATCCGTCGCTTTGGCGTATCCGAGACTGGCGGTGTAGACGCTGCCGTCGTTGTCGAGCCATTCCCCGTGACGCAGGGTGACGGCGGTTCCCGCCCGGCCCTTTATCTTCAGAGCGCACCATCCGGCGATGTTCTGTCCGAAATCCACCAGGTATTTGTCTTTCCACGCCCAGACGCGCACCGGTTTGAGCGCCTGGTGTATCCGTATCGGTTCGTTTATCTGCGCCGTCAGATGCTTGTTGACCTCGCTGTCCGTATACACATTCTCCCACGCCGAATCGTCGAATCCGGGTTGATCCCATCCGGGAATGATCTTGCGGGCGTCGATGGTTTGGCCGGCAAAGTTATCGGCGGAGCGGATAAAACCGTCGGGATTGATTTTCCACGAGCCGTCGGTCGTCACGACTTCGCGGGAGCCGTCGGCATATTCCACGGCTAAGCGGGCGATCAGCCGCCGGTCGGTATTGTAAAAACCGCGGTGCGGAAAACTCCTCATCCATTTCACACCGGCCAGACAGCCCGTGCTCCACCCGTCGGCCAGGACGGCGGCCAGGACATTTTCACCCGGTTTTACCTGCTCCGTCAGGTCGTACGTCTGGTATTGCACGCGGTAATTATAGTCCGTCCATTCGGGCGCCAACTGCCGGCTCCCGATACGGGCGCCGTTGATCCACATCTCATAGTATCCGAGCGCCGAGACATAAAGGAACGCCTGTTTCACCTCGCCGTTGACGCCAAACGATTTGCGAAGCATCGGCGAAGGGAGCGTCGGCGGATTTTTCCATTTCTCCACGTCAAAATCGGGCTGGTCGTGATGGGCATACACATACGCCACATATTCCTTGAGCGCAAGATCGGGCTGGTCGCCGATCCATTGCGCCTGCCAGTCGGAGGGCTGAAGCAGTCCCATGCCCCAGCGTGCCGGTTGGCTCCAGGCGGTCACTTCGCCGTGGTTGTTCCATATCCGGACTTTCCACCAGCACTGTTGCATGCTTTCCAATGGTTTGCCCTGATACGCCACTTGAATGGACTGGGCGGACTTTACCTTGCCGCTGTCCCAGAGGTCGCCGTTGCCGGCCGCCAACTGCTCCGGCGACGAAGCTACCATCACCTGCCAGGCGGTTTGTAACTGACCGTTACGCGCATCGGCGGTTTGCCGGATTTTCCATCCTAAACGAGGCTGCACGACGTCGATCCCCAAGGGATTGACTAAATATTCGCAGGTCGGATCAACCACCGTAACGGAGGTGGTTTCTTTCGGGTTGCAGGAGATCAAAAACCCTGCAACGGTAATCAATAAAAAAAGACTGATTCTGTTCATATAAATAAGTGATTAATTTTCAAATTTCAGCATCCCAACAAGGTCACTTCAGCGGCCGGATCGACCGTCCATGAGATGCGTTCGTCCCATGTCAGTTCCCTGGCTTTGGGACGGCGGTCGAAAATGACTAAGTAAGCCGGCGCCGAAGCGTCTATCCTGTCGCGATAGGCTTGAATTTGTTCCAGGCCTTCTTCTCTGACCGCGTCGGGAGTGTCGTAATAATAGATTACTTTCACTTCGATGATGTAGCGTTTGCCGTCATATTCTACGGCCAAGTCCATGCGTCCCCGACCGGCGGCATATTCCCGTTCGATGTATCCGCCACCGTTGGTCACTCGTTGCAGAAAGGCCATCAGCAACAGGTGCGGAAAGGCTTCGGTATAGTCGGCCTTCTGCTCCCATATCTCCGAGTGACGCCGCCAGAATTTCTGAAACTCTTTCAACAGTTTGTCCATGTCCAGCGTGCCGTCGTCCTTTTGCCACTGCCAGGTAGAGGGTGGCGGCATGGAGTCGTGGTAGGGAGAATTAAGAAAACGGGTGAGGATTTCTTCGTAAATCGGGTTGGCAATAGTAAATCCCTTGTTGGTATTCCAACGGATCAGGCCTAAATCCATGGCCAGTTCCACACTCCGGTCGGTACGTCCCAGAGGAGGATTCATGTCTCCGGTGATAATGGTCTGTATCACATGCTTTATTTCCGGGTCGCGCAGCCGTTCACCCAGGGCGTCGAGATGAGTTTCCCGCGCTTCGATCATCTGCCGGCGAGCTTGCAGAATATGATCGACGGTCACGGTTTCCGCACTTTCTTCCGTCAACACCCTTAGCGTTGCCCGTTTGAATAATGAATTAACGATCCAGGGTTGTCCGTTGGATTGTTTGTACACATAGTCCAACGCTTCCGGTGTGATTTGTTGTCCGGTTTCTTCGGTTCGTTGGGCAAACAGGCGAACGACATCCTCCTTTGTGAAGTTGGACAATATGGCCGAATCTTCCTTGATGTTGAATGGCGATCCGGGATTAACGGGTTTTCCGTCTTTGGCCCGTATGATGTAATCCTTCAAGTCGCGCATGCCCACCAAGGCAACGGATACCGGGAATTTCCCTATGCCTCGGCCGGCAAAGCCGCCGCGCAACTGGCGCAGGAAACTCACCATCGTATCGTCAATCAAGACATCTACTTCGTCAAACAGGACAATCAGCGGTTTGGGAGCGACCAGTTCCGCCCAGTTGGTCAGAATGTTGTTTAGCATGGAAAGATGATTGTCATCCTCATGCACAGGTTCAGGCAAGTCACTGTTTCGCGCGGCGCCACGGATCGCGTCACAGATTGCAGGAATGGCACGCTCGGCATTTGAAACCCTGTCGCATCGTTCCACGCTCACATAGCAGGCGACCGCTTCGTTACCGGCGTTGATTTCACGCGCCCAGCTTTGCAGGAAAGTCGTTTTACCCGTTTGCCGCGGCGCATGAAGCACCCAGTACAGTGCATCCTTGATATAACGGTGCAACTGAGAACCGACTAAACGGTTTTCGGGCGGAAGCATGTAATGCCTGTCCGGATTACACGGCCCTGTGGTATTGAAAAAACGGCGTCTACTCATGTTTTTGATATTTATTTTCGCAAAGGTACTGTTTTTATATTCTGTTTTCCAAAATCCCCCCAAGAAAAACGGATAGATTTTATTTTTTTCCCTATATTTGTCCGGTTATATATTTAAAAAGAAGGATTACAATCTATGAAAACAATTCTAAAATCAACCGCAGGGTTATTGATCCTGCTTTGCGCCGGCAATGCAATGGATGGACAAGCGTCTTTCCGGGCAGAAGACGAAGTATTGAACGGTACGTCCGCGTCTGTTCCGAACTCCTTGACCGAGCAGGAACAGGCGGACGGATGGAAACTGTTGTTCGACGGAAAGACCTCTGCCGGATGGCGCGGTGCACATAAGGAGACGTTTCCCGAACACGGGTGGAAGGTAGAAGACGGACAACTGATCGTCTTCAAATCGAATGGCGGAGAGGCGACCAACGGAGGCGACATTGTGTCGGAGGGTGAATATGCCGCGTTTGAACTGAGCGTAGAATTTAAGATTACCACAGGCGCAAACAGCGGCATCAAATATTTCGTAACCGAAGGCGAAAAACAGAGCGGTTCGGCTTATGGACTGGAATACCAAATTCTGGACGACGCCGTGCATCCGGACGCCAAACTGTACACCTCTTTTCCCGGAAGCCGTACGCTGTCAAGTCTGTATGACTTGATTCCGGCCGAACACAAACAGGTGAACCCTGTCGGCGAATGGAATCAGGCCGTGGTGAAAGTCTTTCCGGGCAATCATGTCGAACATTGGTTGAACGGCGTCAAGACGCTGGAGTACGAACGCGGTTCGGAAGCCTTTCGCGCGTTGGTGAAAGGAAGCAAATATGCCGCCGAATCGTATAATAAAAACGGTTTATTCGGCGAAGCGCCCCGGGGACGTATCCTCTTGCAGGATCATGGAGATGAAGTCGCTTTCCGGAACATTAAAATCAGAGAACTGAAATTGGAAGGAAGCGTTGCGGAGCAGGAAAATGTGATTACATTCGAGGTCGGTTTCTCACGGATCACGACGCTGTCCGAAGGACAACATGACGGCAACAGCAGCGTTTTGACGGGCGCTACGCCGGAAATGCTCCGTACCTGGCTCCCCGACGGGACTTATCCCGGCGCCACCAATGTGTTTTTAATCCGTACGCCGGACAAGAACATCCTGGTAGACGCCGGTTACGGCCGCCGGTTGTTCGACAACCTGCAAACGCTGGAAATAACGCCCGGACAGATTGACGTGATCCTGATTACTCACATGCACGGCGACCATATCGGCGGTTTGTTGCAGGAAGATCGGGCGGCCTTTCCCGGCGCCGCGTTGTATCTGTCGCAGGCCGAACATGACTACTGGACAAGCGACCAGGCCATGCAGCAGGTCGCCTCCAACCGCCGGAGCGGTTTCCTGCAAGCACGCAAAGTCATCGCCGCTTATAAAGACCGGCTGCATCTGTTCACGCCTCACGAAGCCGGCGCTACCGGCGCGGAATTAATCCCCGGTATTCAAGCTCTGGCAGCCTATGGACATACGCCCGGACATACGGCTTTCCTGATAACCTCCGACGGCGACCGGCTGTTGATTTGGGGCGACCTGACGCATGCCACGGCGATCCAAATGCCCTGCCCCGACGTGGCGGTCGTCTATGATACCGATCCCGTAAAGGCGGTGGAAATACGTAAAAAGATAATGGAGTATGTTGCCGCGAACGACATCCCCATCGCCGGAATGCACATTGCGTTTCCGGCCGTCGGAGACGTGATCCGTGCCGAAAAAGGCTATACCTTCAAACCGTTTTGCCTGTGTCTGGGCATTTGAAGAAATTGAGAATTGAGAATTGACAATGATTACATTTTCATCATTTGTTCATTCTCAATTTTCTATTCGTGCATTGTTCGTGATTGTCAGATAAGCGCTGAAAATCAGGGTAGGGTCTTTGCGTCTTTCCAACGAGCGGTAGATGGCGCGGATGTTGCGCGATATTTTTTTGTCGAAAATCACTTTGCCGGCGGCGATGATCCTGACCGGGCGGCTGAAGTCTATCATGTCGTCGTTCAGACCGAGGGTGAGCGTTTGAAAATCGTTGCGCACAACGGTAAATTGATTGCCTGAGCGCTCAACGACGGCGGTTTTTTCGTTTTGCGCCTCGCCGATGGGTACGGACAGCCAGTAGAACGAATCGTGCGGAGTGTCGTCCTGCCGCCACACCACTTTTTGCGGGTACGGATTACGGGTGTACTGCGCCATCCATGTTACGGCGAGCGTATCGGCTTTGTCCATCCAATGGCCTTTCCCTTCCACGATATGGGTTTCGTGGATATAGCCTTGCAAGTCGTCCTTTTGCAGGCTGTCTAACCACAGTCCGTATTGTGCGGCGCCTTTGTTGCGGTCGTAAGCCGTATCGTTGGCGCCCATCCACAGCATGTACGGGGTGTTCCGCATATTGACCGGCGACACGCCGCCCGAATGGCCGGCCATCATCGAAGCGGCCGCCCAGCGGTCGGCCATGCGCGGAGCCAGCCGGTAAACGCCGTCGCCGCCGGCCGAATAGCCCATCACATAGACTTTGTTCGGGTTGACATTCAACTCAACTATGGCCGTTTGGATGATTTTGTCGAACAGGGAATCGACATGTGGCCAGAACCACATGTTCCACTCGTCGACAGCCGAGCGTGGCGTGAGGTAAACGCCTTCCGCGGGCGTGTAGAGCCGCATCTGGTTCTTCCACTGTTGGTCGTTCACTGCGGCGGGAGCGCTGCCGCCACCGTGCAGGGAGATGTAGAGTGAACGCCCGTCGTCCGGCTGTTCGCCGAAAATTTTGTACTCGAAGGGCATCAGATAGCCGCCGGCGGTCATTTTACGGTCGTTCCACTCAGGCGTCCACTGCGTTTTGATTTCCTGCTTCACCGATTCGTAAATCAGCGTAGCCGCTACCGCCGCCTCTGCCTTGGAGAGACCCTTTGTGGCGAAAGCCTGAACTTCAAGGCACTCCTTTTGGGGAGCCGACAGCCATTTTTTCAGCTGTTCGATGTTTTTCTGAGCCGGCAGCGATGCGAACATCGTACAGCCAAGCGCTACCAACCAAATTCGTTTCATAATTATCTGTTTTTGCATTATTTTATTTTCAGCCTACTTTTCATGACGGGATAAAAAAGCTACCTTCCACTTTCAGCAGTGGAAGGTAGCCTGCACAATCTCAGCTCAATTTAATAGGTATGTTTGCTTTCGTCCATTTCTTTCATGTCGATTTTATGAATATCCAACGCTCTCCAGGCGTAAAAGATATAAGCCAGCACAAAGGGAATGAGAAGGGAAACGATACTCATCGTCTTTAACGTAAACAGGCTGGAACTGCTGTTCTCAAGGGTGAGCGAACTTTGCAGATCGGCCAGCGAGGGATAATAAGCCGTGTCGTTCCATCCGGCGCAAAGCAGTAATGCCAGCACGGTCAATACCGTACCGGCTCCGGCAAACCAGATGCCTTTCGTCCATCCGGCGGAAAAGATCGTCCGGAGGATGCCATAGAGCACGCTGACTACACCAACCAGTAAAACCGCCAGTACGATCGGCATTTCAATGAAATTCATGAAATACTTGTACGGCTGCATGAATATTTCGCCGGTCGAAGGATGCACGGCAAAACCGTTCTGAAGCAGCAGGTGTACCAGGAAGGTCAGGAAAAAGACAAGGAACAGCGCCGTTTCAAGAATCAACTGCTTGCGCGACCGTTTCCGGATGTCGTCATCGGCTATGTTATTAATGAAATAAAGCAATGCCTGAATACGCGCCAAAAAGAATACGGCCAATCCCAGGCATACGTTCCATATCACAAGAGCCGCCTCAAGGCCATGCCACGGGGTTGCCCAGGATGAGATGACGGGCATGACCGTCTGGGTAAGCTGCTCCTTGTTCACGTAGAACTGGGCGCCATTGAAGAACGTACCCACTGCCGTGCCGATCAAAACCGGCCCCAGTATCCCGTTCAGGATCAGAAAAACCTGATACGTTTTCTTGCCCAGCAAATTGCCCTGCCTGGCCTGATATTCGTAAGACACGGCCTGAAGCACGAAGCAAAGCAGGATCAAAATCCACACCCAGTAGGCGCCGCCGAAACTGGTGGAGTAGAATAACGGAAAGGATGCGAAAAACGCGCCGCCGAAGGTGACTAATGTCGTGAAGGTAAATTCCCATTTGCGTCCCGTCGAGTTGATCAACGCCTTCTGTTGCAATTCCGTTTTGCCGATCGTGAAAAGCAGGGATTGCCCGCCCTGTACGAACAGCAGGAACACCAGTAACGCTCCCAGCAGGGAGACCAGAAACCACCAGTAATGCTGTAATATATATGTACTGTCCATAATGTTGTTTTTTAAAATGTTATTGTTCGGAGATTTGAGGCCCCTTCCGGATAGTTTTAACCATAATGCCGATTTCGGCAATCAGCAGAACCGTAAACAGTACGAGGAACACAAAGAAGGTGACCTGTACGGAAGACGTATTCAACTTCGAAATGGCAGCCGATACGGGCAGGATGTCCTGAATCGCCCACGGCTGACGCCCTACTTCGGCCACCACCCATCCGGCCTGCGAGGCGATATAGGCTAACGGGATCGACCAGAAGGCCGCCTTTTGCAGCCAATGTTTATCTTCGTACCTGTTTTTATACGACAGCCAGGAGACGATGATAAAGAGCAGGATAAAGAATCCGCCCAGGATCACCATCACCCGGAAGGCATAGAAGGTCAGGCCTACCGAGGGTATCAATTCGGAGGGATGCTTGATGTAACCGTATCCGAAGTATTCAAAATTGGCGTTCAGCAGCGCCAACTGTTCCAGGGCTACCGCTTCGTCTCCGTTTTTCTTAGCCGCGCGGTAGTTTGCCAGCGCCTTGATGGCAACCTGTCCCCGCGCCATTTTTTCCTGCGCCGAAAGCGTCGTTTCGCCGGAGGGGGTCTGGTAACCGTCTATCAAATTCTTGATACCCGGCACATACCCCTTCAAATCCCTCTCGGCAAGGTACGAAAGGAGCCCCGGCAGTTCAATTTTGAACAGGAAGGGATTGGTATCATCGTTATAGCTTTGCTTGGTCGGATTCAACAGGCCGATGCCCACCAGTCCGACGCCTTTTCCGCCCTCATACAGCCCTTCCATGGCAGCCAGTTTCATCGGCTGCTTTTGGGCGACCAGGTAAGCGGAACTGTCGCCCGTCCACAGCGTCAGCAGTGAGGCCACCAAACCGAATACGGCGGCTACTTTGATGCTGCTCAGGGCAAACGCAACTTCCCTTTTCTTCAACAGATACCAGCTGGAAATGCCTACGACGAAGACGCCGCTCAATATCCATGCCGAGAGTACGGTATGGAGGAACTTGTTGATCGCCACCGGCGAGAGCGCTACCGCCCAGAAGTCCGCCATTTCGTTGCGCACCGTATCCGCGTTGAAGTGCATGCCGGCCGGATACTGCATCCAGGCATTCGCCACCAAAATCCACACGGCGGAAATCGTCGCTCCGCCAATCGTCAACCACGTAGATGCCAGGTGAAATCCTTTACTCACCTTGTTCCATCCAAAGAACATCACGGCGATAAACGTTGCTTCCATGAAGAAGGCCAGAATGCCTTCGATGGCCAGCGGCGCGCCAAAGATGTCACCTACAAACCAACTGTAATTAGACCAGTTGGTACCAAATTCAAACTCCAGGATTAAACCTGTTGCCACACCAATAGCGAAATTGATTCCGAAGACTTTCATCCAAAACTGGGCGGTTGTTTTCCAAAACACTTTGCCGGTTTTGTAATAAATCGTCTCCATGACGGCCTGAATAATACCAAGCCCCAAGGTAAGCGGAACAAATAACCAATGGTAAATAGCCGTAAGGGCAAATTGCGCCCTCGACCAATCAATCAGAGAATTGTCAATGCTTTCGATCATAATCATAAAAATTTTTAAGGAGTAATAGCTCGTTTTACTAACTCGTTGGAAACATATTCTTGTTTTTCAGACGTTGTATCAAATTGCCCCAAATAACGGGGAAAGAAGAACGGCTTCAACAGGCAAAACATAATAAAGAGTTTGATCAGGATGATGCACCAAAGCGTCTTTCCGACGGTCATTTCCCGAAACCCTTCCCTGTAAAAGCGGAATACTTGCAATAGCACGGATTCTTTTTTCATAGTACATTTTTTTACCGTCGCAAATATAGAGATAAGAATTTTGTTTCGTCATGGCTTTTACCGTAAAAAAACTAAACGGAAGAACAATTAAATTGAGAATTGAGAATTGAGAATTGAAAATGAGATGACTGTCGGTATTCTTCGTCGTGTTGGGTTTGATGCCTTTTCTCAACACAACTGCCGTCACTGTGAAGAATGAAGCAGTCGCCAAAGAAAGTAAGAATTAAGAGTTATGATTACTGTCACGTCCTAAAAAAAGTTGACAGGTTATGATTCTATTTTCATTATTCATTATATTCTGTTTTGTATCTTGTTTACCGTTGGTTGTTGTTTGCCGTACGGCAAACAACAACCAACGGTTTTTTCAAGCAGCCTCCCTGTGTACCTCCTCCGGTGTCCTTAACTTTAACGCCCAGTGCGGGCGACGGGTATTGTACAGCCTGATCGCCTCT
>JAITPV010000076.1 GCA_031289275.1 Tannerella sp. | reverse complement strand
AGTACGCCTTTCGGGAAATATCAGGGCGATTTGAAAGATGGCAAAGCGAATGGAAACGGAACGTTTCAGTTCTTTAAATCCTGTCGCATTAGCCGCCGGGATAGTGACGGACGGATCGGCGAAACCGGAGATTATCTACTTGGTCAGTTTGAAAATAATGAAGTGGTCAATGCCAAATGGCTTGACAAAGAAAAAAAACCAAAGGGCGTCATTATGATCGGCAGTCTGGGAATACCTTGAACCTGAAGAACCAAAAGCAGAATGAAAATCATTTATAAGTATCGAAACTTCTTGTATCTGTTTATCGCATCCTTTCTCCTGACGCTGTATGCCATCCCGGCTGCGGCTCAGGTGAAAGCGCAAAGCGAAACAATGACGCGGATGCTGGCCGACGCCAAGCAAAAAGGATTGCGGATTGAAAAAGCCGGGATGCAAGACTTGGGCGCTGTCTGTCCGGGTAAACAGATACGTGTGGAAATGGCGGATTCAATGTTACTGGATATGGGCGTGGCGCTCTTTTCCGAAACGATGGACAAGCGTTATGCCCGTCCGGTATATAGCTTTATCGAACGCTACCTGCTGGCGCTGTTACTGAAACGCAATCAGACGGAGCAGCGTTATTTGCTGCGGGAAGATTTTGTGACCCTGAAAGTCAACGGGCGAAATTTTCTTGATGGCAAACAGCCTTTGTCCTTGCTTGTTCACGCGATAGACAGCGCCTCATCCTTCCGTCTGACCGGCGATTCGTCCCATTTCAGGGCGCAATGGAGCGTCGCAAATGAAGATATAGAACTGTCTTTCCCCAAGCAATACGACTTGATTCTGGGGCAGGACAAGAAGGAACTGGCAGCGTCTTTTCAGTATGAACTGGAATCGTTTGTCTATCGAAAACCGGATATAGCGTATCACCCTCTTTCCCCTCATAGCGTCCCTGTTTCGGGTGTTTATGCGGATATGGGGGATACCTATATCATTCCTCAGATGCAGAGCGGGCGGTTCATGCAGAAAAAAGAGTTGGGTTATGATTACATCTTTAACGAAAGAATGGGGACGGAATCGCTACTGAACCTGTTTACGTATGCCGACGAAATGAGCCGGAAAAACAAACTGCAACTGACCATCAAGGGGTATCAGTTGTCCCGGGAATTTTCATTCGGCTTGGACCGGTTGTGCGCCTATATGAAAGCGCAGCAATGCACGGCGTATATGGGCATCGAAACACAAACGGATACATTATATACAGGAACCGTGGTGTACGTAAACCGGGATTTGATGTATATGCACTTGCTTTATTTCAAATTCCCGAAAGAGGCGTTTAAACGGGATGAGGTTCCGGTCTATGCCACGCTGCACCCCTATATCCCGATCAATAATATTGAGACGCTGTACGGAGAACTGGATAATTATAAAAAAACGTATTAAATAATTGACAATGAAAAAGGTTTATATAGGTATGCTGTTACTGGTCACGATTCCTTTGTGGATGCAAGGGCAGGTGGATTATCAGGAAGAAAAAACAAAAATAAATACCATCAAGAAAGATGCCCGGTATATTTACGGCGAAGGGATTGCCGAAACGGGAGCGGAAGCCTTGTTGGCTGCGGAGCAGAGTCTGCATTCGGAAATCATGCGCGTAATCAGCGAAAAGGAATCGTTGCAGGATGCGGAGTCCGTCATCATCACTGCGATTAAAAAAAACTCGTCGCAAATCAAACTGAAACGGGGAACGATGGACAGGGTGTTCCTTTATGTGAATAAAGAAAATATATCGGCGGGCGATCAGGTGATGGAGATTTATTTGGGTGATGAAACACCGACGGATATTGAAACGGTCATTGAAATAGAGGAAGTCGCAACCGTGGAACTCCCTGCGGAACCGGAAAGAAAAACGCCCGCACGGAAAGAACCGGACAAAATAACGAAACCCGCCCCCAAAGCGGAACAGGCTCCGTCGGTCATTTCCGATATATTGGCGGCATCCGACTTCTCAACCCTTCAAACCTATCTCCAGGGACAAAAAGCCGCGCATAAAATCATGTGGGGCAAAGTAGGGACGGAAATTAATCCGACATGGTATATCATTGCTGTCTCGGGGAATGAAATCAAAGCGGTGTTTGACAAAGGGCTGAACAGGCGTAAAAACTTCCTGACCGGCGAAAATGAAGAAATGAGCAATTACAGTAATTGCACCAAAATATGGCTAACAATTTATGAATAAAATAAATAATGGGAATATGAAAAAGAAAAAAATGAATGACAAGCGTATCACCGGGTATATCTTATTATTTATGCTGGCAGTGTGTATCAGCATCCCGGCTAAAGCGCAGTATGAAACGGTGGTAAATTTGATTGACGGCGCTCCCAATAATCAGATTAAGGCGGCGCTGGAGAAAAACGGAGGCCTGTTGCTCACGGAACTGAACAATGCACAGGGAGCGGGACGTAAACTTTCGTTGGGAGAGATTAATATGGATGGTAATGCCGTTACGTCCTTGAATACCATGTGGGAAATCTGTCCCTTCCGGTGTGATGAGTTGGAAATTGTAGAGCGCTGTTTAAAAACTCATTCCGGAGGGTTTCAGATACGGAATATTCCGGTAATCATGGAACCTCGTAAGGGTGAACGTTTTGATAATGATAAATATCAGGAGATTGTATTAAATTTTGATGCAAGCGGCAAAATCATCGGTTTATGTATCGCCCTTAGTAACACGATGTATGTACAATTAATGAACGGAGGAGGCCCGGAAGTAACCGACTTTCGGGAAAGAGCGATGGTGGTGGATTTTGTCGAGCAATTCCGTACGGCATACAACCGTAAAGACATCAAATACCTGCAAGACATATACAGCGATGATGCGTTGATTATTACAGGTAAAGTCGAGAGGGTGGCAGCAGCGAATAAAGACAATATACAGTTTAAAAATCAAGGCAACGTCACCTATACCAGTCAAACTAAAAAAGAATATTTGGAGAGATTGGCGAACGTCTTCAAAAATAATGATCGCATCAATGTTGTGTTTGAAAATATTAAGATAAACAAGCACAGCAAGAAGAAAGTATATGGAGTGAAACTTGTGCAGCACTGGAATTCGGGATCGTACAGTGATGTGGGCTATTTATTCCTTTTGTGGGATTTCAGTGACGAAAACAAACCCATGATTCATGTCCGCACCTGGCAACCGTATAAGGAAACACGGAAAGAAGACGTCTTCGATATAAGCGATTTTGATACAAGTAAGATTAAAGATGAAAATCAACTATAATAAATGATTTGTATGAATACGATAACAAAGGTGTATGTAGCAGGATTACTCCTGCTTATAGCTATTCCCTTTTATGGGCAGGATATAAAAGTAACGCCTACAGATTTAACGAAAACATATCAAGGGCCGAAAAATGAAGCGCAGGTTGATTTTGTTTCTGCCCATCCTGCATTGAAATTTCGTGAGAATAACGGAGAAGAAACGCAAGCGCCTCAAAAGAGAGAAGACGGGAAATATGTATATACTTGTATTTGCCATGTGGAAAACCGGAATAAATTCGTTTTTAACATCATCGTTCAAGGGGCGACGGCAGAAATGTCGTTGCAGGTATATATAGAAGAACATCAGCATTATATATACAATATAGATGTGGCAGAAATCCATGCGACTTTGGGAGATATTAAAATGGTTAAACCGAATGTAATCATACCGACGGAAAACACGTCCATTGTCACTGTGACTACCGATTATAATAAACTGATTGTCGAATCCATTACCGGCGAAAAAGTAGACGGTCCTAAATTAAACAACAACGGCGCCGTGATCTACGAGTTCACTTTTAATCTGAGCACACCGGAAAGTCGACAAATACAACGAGGATTAAAGTTTTCTGCCGACGGTATTGACTTCAAAACATTCGACCTTGGAACGCTTTCGCCTAAAGGGGGCAAAGAGATTGCGGTAGTTGTATTACAATCCAGTTGTTATCAGAGTAACATCAACCGTGCTCAACAAAGTTTCATCAATGGCCTGTATGCTGAAGCATACTATATTTACAAGAAAATCATTGAAACGGACGAATGTGAGGATAAACCGTCCGATCTGTCAGAGGATAAAAAGAGGCTGGAAAAAATGAATGATTTAGGCAAAGTCTTACAGCACGCGAGAAAGTGTTACGAAAAAGCCGAATCGTTCAAAAATGATGGCGTTATGGACAGTTGCAGGTATTATCATGATGAAGCTTACAAATACCGGAATTATATTTTGAAAAACAATTCCTCGGATGCATATTGTTTAGAGTATAACAGGATATACCAAACTTTCATCCGGCAAGAAGCTCTGCGTACTGTTACTGTTTCCGGGAAAACAGTGAATAATGTAAGAATGGATGTTAACGGAAACCATTTGCCTGTTGAAGGGGTTTATATTGTTTTAAGCGCCCATAAACGAGACACAAAAAAAGTAAATGGCGTAGAAGTTCCTTCCCCGGGAGACGAGATAGAAGGCGAACGTAGAGTACTTGGTCAAAGTGCGGCAGACGGAAGTTTTTCCGTTTTTGTACCCCGAAATAATAAGAAGACGATTTATGTACTGCATTTTACGGCCGACAAAAATTTCAGCCCAAAATCATATAGCATAGATTTTACGCCTAAAGATGATAAAAATACGAAAGATTTGATCATCAAACTAACTCCTAAGAAATTAAATGATTATAACAATTAATTTTATTAACTATCAAAATTTTATCAAGATGAAATCAATTATTTACAGAATGATTTGTGTGAGTATTTTTGTATGTTTTTTTACTTCTTTCGCTATGGCGAGCGAAAATAAAAACAGTGTGAACCAGAAAGAACAGAAGCCTAAGAAAGTGTTTAACTGGTTGGATATGCGTCCCAAAAAATTAAGCGGGAACGTTGATATGGATGCCTATATTCTTTATTGCGATACAATTTGGGATCGCATTCAGAATTACAAGGAGTCGATTGCTTTTTTTAAACTGGATACCATCTGGTCGCCTACTGAGAAGTGTAAAGTGGTTAAAATAGTAGATGAAGAGGGAAATCCGAAAAATTTCTCCGCTTCTTTTCAACAAGGAGTTATGATCACACTGACAGGGACAAATATTATACTGGATGCGGCTAATATTACGCTATTAACTGCTTCAGCCGGCACTGCGATTGTCGGAAATCCACTTTTGGCCATTTCTTATTCCAAGTGTTTGGCCGGCGGACCGATTATTGTTAAACTGGCGTATAACGAAGTGAAAGAAATTGTTGATGCGACAAAAGTTCAAATGACCGATATAAAACAAATGAAAAAAAGTCAATTGGAAGGTTCCACAGACCAAGCAATCATTTTGCCGATGGAAGAGGGAGAAATACCTGATCCCGATAAAATAGCACTGCTTGCAGATATAGATAAGGGAAATTCAGACAATGAAAGTGATATTGATTTTGGCAAATTGGATGAAATCCCGGAAGTCGAGATTAAAAACTAAATCCATATTTAGAAGAAGATTAATTTAACGAGAAAACAGCGCTTTACCTCCCGTTCGGACGAGATAACCTTGTCCGGACGGGAGCGTAAGGCTCTTTTCTACAAATAAGATGAAACGAAAGTGGATTCTGCACCTGTATGGAGAGCAGGAATAACGATAAGCCCTTATCTGATCGGAATACACCCGAATATCCGTCGGACGGAAAAAAATACATCACCGGCGTTCAAATTAAAAAATTTCATCTATCTTTGTTCATCGAATTTGAAACAAAACAAAACAGAGATAACATACTATGTATAGCAAGGAACATACCAAATGCAACGCCATGTTGTTATCAACATCTGTGAGAAAATAAAATGACTATGGCATCCATTGACCCCAAAATGACAGTGGCCGAGATACTGAAACAGTATCCTGAAACGGTATCCGTCTTTCAGTCTTTCCATATGAAATGTGCCGAAGACAAAGACTATGCCGACAAATCGCTGGAAGAAAACATGTCCCTTGAGAAAGTGAATTTTATGGATGTGTTTTTACTACATGACAAAAAAAGGTGAATTATCATAAATGATTGAATATCAACAAAAAAAGCAACTTTTTTATTTGGAAAAGACCTTGAAATTTTGTATATTTATAGCTGAAGTTCAAATAGTTATAATGGAAACAAAAAATCTCAAGGTCAAGTACAAAAGTACTCAATTAATTTCTATTCTCAGTAAAAATTTTGCAGGGGAAATGAATCTCGCCCGCCCCATAACATGACATATTTTCTTTTCATCGCTTTCATTGTTTTGTCTTGGCTATGCCGTAAACGCTACTTGCCCAGATACACAAGCCAATACCGTTTGTCAAAACATAGGATGTTTCGGAAGCATTAAAAACAGAAAACAAGATGTTCAGGACAAGGAAAACGAAAAAGAAGATACCTGAAGTGACTTTGACCATCGTTCCGGAACGGGGAGCATCCGGAAATTCCATAGCCAGCGTTGTTACGAGAAAAATCAGGGAAATGGATGCACTCAAAATGGAAAGCCAAAGGTCATCATCCCATTTATAGAATCCGAAAAAGATCAATCCGCACATAGCGATTGAAATGAACAGTAAAAAGAAATTTATTTTCATCAGTTTTATATTTTAAATTGTTATGAATTATTGGAATGTATCCCTAAGCGATGGGTATACACTCACCGCTTAGGAATATTCATCCGGTTATTTGTTTAAAAACTCATTCATTAGGCAGCCGGGGAGGTTGTATGTCAAAAGTCGGACTGATGTCCGTAATCTCATTGGCTTTTTTCCATTCCGGCATACCGGGCTTCCACATAAATGTATCCGGCGTAATATCGCCGGCTTGCACCATCACCGAGATTTCGCCCAGCGAATAAGGCCCCTTTTGTTGTCCGCCGACGATGGCATGGATATACTTGGGAGGCGCTGCCAATTGGTCATTATGCACCAGTCTGGCGGTGTTTCTGTACGTATCATTCATGGCATTGGCAAAAAGAGAAGCCATAGAAAGCCCCATAGCCAGTTCAACCATGTTATTTACGGATAGTTTTGAATCATTTTCCATTTGTTTTTATCTTTATAAGTGAGACAATTTTATTATTCTGCCGGAGCCGGAGGGGGTGGCGGTACCGGAGGCGCCGGGGGTGGAGGAGGTGGAACGGCGGCAAAGAGCGCATATACTTCCGGCACATTCGCTGCCGGTTCCCATCCGGCCATACCGGCCTTCCAGACATACGTTGAAGTCGTTACTTGCCCCATTACGACCATCTGGCGTAATTGATCCGGCGAATAAGGCCCTGTTTGCGCCCCGTTCACTGAAAGATGATAGGTTGCGATGGCCGTTGCAGGAGGTGACGGGGGTTGCGGCTGGTTCATGCCCTGGGTCATATTGCCGATCATATTCGACATACTGCCGCCGACTGCTCCGCCCATCATCATGCCGGTCATCATGGCGGCGGGATTCATTCCGCCACCGCCGTTGCCCATTCCCGAACCGGCATTACTGCCGAGTTGTCCAAGGCTGGTGGCTGCTGTTTTAGCCACGTCGCCCTGCACATCAATCTGATGTGCCGTAAGATTGGCCGCTTCGGTTTGCAAGCGTTGCTGCCGCTGGGTTTCTTCACGCATGATGCGTAAGGCTTCGGCTTGATTCTCGGCATTAATCGTCTGCATATCGGTCAGGTTTTGAATGTGTACCGTGGTTTGGGCGCGCAGGGTTTCGGTTTGTAAATCGGAAGTAACAGCCTTCAATTCGCGATACGCATCACTGTCTTTATCAATCTCAATATCTGATATATCAACACGTTTTATCAATATGCCGAAGTCGTTTTGCATATTGTTCTGCAATTTAGTTTGAACTAATTCATTGATTGATTCAATTCCCCGTTCTATTTGAATTAAAGGGATACCAAGTTGTGAAGGTGCGTTGGTGATCGTTCCCTTGGCATATTTGCGTACGGCTGCTTTGATCTGATCATAAAACTCTTCCAACTCAAAATCAATCATGCGGTTCAGTTTAATAAAACTCCGGTAATCAGCAATCTTAAACATAATCGTTCCTTTTACAGTCACAGGCGCCGTATAATCTAAATTCCTTGGATCCGCAACATCAAATTTCGGAATAAAAAACGAAAGTTGTATATTTCCTGCCAAGTTAATGAAGTATATTTCAGCCTGGAAAGGAGATGCGCTCCCGAAGGCTGTTCCTACAATACTGGTAAGTACGGGGAAATTCGCCGTTTTTATAGTCTGGTCATAAGGGCCTTCAATAAAATCCTGCATCGTACCGTCTTTTTGCCGGTATACGAAAACAGCTACTTCTCCATCTTTCACCCGCAGGCTGCTGCCATACCGGATTGCATTTTCCTTGCGGCTGGAAACTCCGCCCGGCGACCATTTCCATATCAGGTACTTTTTTTCATCACAGCGGATGACATCCATGAATCCGCCTTCTGTTTTATTGTTAAATAATCCCATAGTCTTTATGTGTTTAGTTGAGTAATTTTTTGAGTTTCTTCAGGTCGGAGGCATAACGTAGCGACGTACATTGCCCGACAAAGGCATTGGCGTCTTCCCGTTTTCCATCCCGAAGCAGTTGTTCCACAATCAGCCGCGCATAATCATAATCGCCTACCTCACCCATGTATTGCGTCAGGAAAAGACGAATGGCCTCTTCGTGATTGCCTTCTTTCAGGCTTTTCTCAATCGAGGTTTCCGGAGAAGCATGTTCTTCCTGTTCCTGATTAGCGTATTTCGCCAAATCGGTAATCACAGAACCGGTAATACCCAGCGTGACGACAATGATTATCCATCCGATCAGATGTTGCCGAAAGCTGACACGTTTCCGGCGATTACTCTCCACGTTTACTTCTTCCGAGAGAATCTCCACTTGTTGCTGAATGGTTCTGTTTTTGCCGTAATGAGACAGACATTGTCGTTCCGTGGATTCAAATTCGGCAATCAGATGGTTATACGCCCGATTGTTTTTTGTTTTTTTTGTCTTTCCGCGAAGCTGCTTGCTTAATGAAAAAACAAACAGTATCAAAAACAACAGGGAAATCAACCCGACGAAAAAACTTTCGGTGAAAATGCCCAGGATTGTGAATTGCAGCATCAGGACAAGATACACAAGCCATGCATACCCGCCCAGTACATTTCCGACAGAAGGATGGCCGATTTTTTTCAACGCCAATATCTGTTTTTCCATTTGCCGGATCATATCCTCCAAACTAATCTCTTGGGAACTTTCCCCCGCCTCAATATATCCGCAAACCGGACATATTTTGGACAGGGGGGGCATTTGTTCCTTACATTGAGGGCATATCTTCATAGCTTACCGAAATTTTGCTTTAAACCAATTGTTAACGACCTGTATAACGGTTGGCTTTTGATTTTGTGCCTGGGCAACACCTACATCACGTGCGGCATCAATATACTGCTTCGTTAATGCGACTTTGTCATCGTGTATGCGAAGGGCGTCTTCTCGTCGTTCTTCATAGCGTTTCACCTGAGTGGCAATGGCCGCCTGTTCTTTTGCGTCGATGGAGGCTTTGACTTTTGCCACCAGATCGGTTGCGGCTTTAAAGCGGTCGCTTTCCGGGTCTACTTTCGCTAAGGCCTCCATTGCTTCCGAATAGTTTCGGACAGCTATTTTGCTTTTCGCTTCATTGATCAGCATCTCGGCTTCACGATTGAGATATTGTCCGTAAATGCTGGAAATAGCGTTTCCAACGGCATCATATCCTTCTATTATTTCAGGAATGGAAGACAGTCGGGATAACGCATCTTCATAATTCCCTTGCGCGGCCATAGACTGGGCTTGCTTGATGATGGCCGACAGGTGCGACTTGTAATATTCGAGGATGCGCCTTTTGCTGCCGTCAATAAACAACCGTACTTCGTCCGACCGTGGATTTATTTTGTTGATGGCTTGTATAAAGGCTTTATCTTCCAAACGATCTACCGCCTTGATGGGATAAGTGATTTCATTGACAATCACCCCTTCGACCGCGTCCAGGACAAAGAAGGATATATCTACCGTCAACGCAAACATGGGAGGCGCTGTCGCCGTGACGTCTTTTGTCAACACCGTGATATTGGGCACCAACACAAAGCGTTCGGACAGATCGGCCATCCCGTGGGAAGTCACCATTTGCCGGGTTTTATTTTCCAGCACACTCTTTATGGCGGTTGGCAAGTCCATCTCGTCGCTTACCACCGGCGTGATGCCGACCATGTCCTTACGGCTGGTCTGAGCAGTAAGCGTAAAGATAGATAACAGCAGAAAACCGCTTAGTAACAAAAATAATTTATTATTTTTCATATTCATCTCATTTATTTTTCTCCAATAACCAATTGGGCTTGTCCTAAGCCTTTCATCATCAATTTAGCATCCAATGCGTATTTGCTTTTCAGCATTTTCTGCAATCCGCTTGCCCAGTTCCGGGCGTCAATAGCTCTGTCTCTCTCGTCGTATAAAGGAATCCTGACTTGTTCAAATACCATAAGACTTTCAGTTGCATCCGCTGTCGAGAATCTATGTTGAACCGTATTTTCTGCCACCCAGTCTTCGATAATATCACGCAATTCCTTTCCATCATATTCCGACTCCAAATCTCCGTCAAAAGAATTCCATGTTCTGATACGAAGGGCTACTTCACGCCCATTTGCAAACATGTCGTCGAAATGCGATTGAAGTTGGGAATTAAAGTTATCCATGTGTTCAAGTACGGCTTCTTCCAGTAAAAGCGGTAATTCTGTCGAAAAAGAGGGATTGCCGGTTCCCGAAGCTCCGGCAACTTGTTTGTCGGTATAGGCATCCAATCCCTGCAAAATATAAGTGATTGATTTCTTAGGCCCTGTTTGATTGATAGTCCATGTTAACTGCATCCAAATGTCGGCTTTAGCTACTTGCTTTAATTTATCGACCGGTGTTTCTTGTAATTCCGCACCGCTTTTACTGGAAAGCATGGCATCTTCTGCCGCCTGATTTTGCAAGGATTTTAATGATGACTCCAGGTTTTTCAACGGAAATCCCCGTTCCTGCATCAATTCATTGATTTTGCTTATTGCTAAAAGCAAATCTGTATTTTCTTGCAAAGCCCGCTTGTAGTCGGGGTATTTTTCTACGCGTCCCTGATTGTCGAATGCCTGCATGTAACCATTCTGATTACACCACGCATCACTGGGAACGACCATAATCGTCGGTTTTTTCGCTTGAGAATAAACTGTCGTACTCCACCCGAATACAAACAGTCCGATCAAAATAAACTTTATTGTTTTCATTTTAATAATATTTTTACTGTTTTAATATACCATCTTTGATTAATTTCTCTTTTAATTTGGCGCGTTCTACACGCAATACCACGCCCAATGTGATACTTTTTCGGGCGCCCTTGATTTCCCTGTCGTTCCGGCTTCGTTCGTCTTTTAATGAGACATACCGGCTGAACTCGCCCCGGTCGGCAAAGAATTTATTGAAATATTTTTCATATTTTTCCCGGGCGTTTACTTCGGCGACTAACGGACGCGGATAGCATTCGTCTTTCCCTTCGATAATTCCTTTAAACAGGACGTCCCTGACCGCATTTTTCCGGGCCTGTTCGCCCGCATCGAAGCGATCCCGCCCGTTACCCCATGCCATCACTGTTACCGAACCGTCCAGTTCGGAACCCAGACATTCGGTTTTATAGGTATAGTTTCCGGCAATTTCCTTTTTTTCCGCACAACCGGAAAAAAGAATAGAGAAACACACCCATATTGCGCACACTATTGTTTGTATCGTTTTCATAATCAAAATCCGGCGCCTAATTTTTTAATGATTCCCGCATCTTCCAGGTCTTTTCGTAATAAATCGACATTTACCGAGACAATCACTCCGATCTTGTATTCCTTGCCGACCTTCAACCGGTCTTTGGCTGCGATAGTGCCGTCATTGGATATGTTTACGAATTTCATATACTTTCCTCCATCGGCAAAAAACGGGTCAAAAAAGTCTTTCTTTTCTTCTTCCAGATTGGGGCTGTTGCCTGCTAACGGCTTTTGTCCGCTAACGCCATGCATTCCGGCAAAGCCCTTGAATATTACGCCGTGAACGGCATTTTTCTTCGCCTGTTCGATCGCCACATTGGGTTTCTTATAATACGACCATACTTTGATCAAATAAGTACCTTGAGTACCTACCCCTACAGGTTCAATTTCGTACCGCCATTGATAGGTATTTTTGTCTGCCCCTTTCTGGGCATAGCCATAAGAAACGGATAATAATACGGCAAACAGGAGCAAGCTCCATTTTTTTATTGTTTTCATATATACTGTATTTTTTTGTAATTAAATTTAGAAACATCCGGTATCAAACCGGGTTTAATACCGGATGTTTTCTGTTATTGCATTAAAATATTAGAATTGAACCCTTAGTCCGGCGCCCAACGTAATGCCGTTCGGATACCAGGTAGTTTTCACCGAATTATATCCGGCATTCCCAATAATTTGGACATTGTGCAGTACCGCCACCGTCAGGTTGAGGCCTGCATCAATTCCGTAGGTTAGTTCTTCCGTGGCTTCAATGGATTCTTTATACTCGCTTGGTGTCAACAGCATGGAGTAACCCACATAAGGCGTCACCGAAAAGATATGCGCGAAATACAAATCCTTGGATAATCCGAAACTCAGTAACCCGAAATTCAGCTCATCTTGAGTTTCCGAGTCAACCAGTTTTACTTCATCTACTTCCATTGTAGTAAAGGGAAGGGCATATTTTGCATATATTTTTGTTCCGGACGGAAATCTTATATTCCGAAGCGAAGGGACAAACTCGTTCAGCCACATACCCACGCTAAATTCTGCCAGTACAGTCGCATCCGTTCCGCCGAAAGCGGAAATCCCTACACCCCAGTCCGGCTTTTGTTGCATAAGCATGCCTTCCCTGAGGTTGCCTCCATAGGTTTGGTAGAATTTGGTGGTACCGCCGTCGCCGGTTGCTATTATTTCATTTTTGACAATGGAAGAAGTCGCCCGGACAACGCCTTTCCGTTTGGGTACCTGATCCCCGGCCGCATTCAATTGTATTTCATATACGAAATAGCGTTGGTCAACCGATACGCCCTCCTTGGTGCCTATTTTGGCGCGGACAGGAGGTGCGGAGGCGACGGACGTTTTTACTTTGAAATCTTCATTTACTTGCGTCAAATAAACATCCGCTTTTTGTTCAAGCACTTTGGCGAAATTCTGCAAGAATAGTGATTCTTCAATAGGCCTTGATTTTGAATTGGAGACAGAGACCGGAGTCAATTGGCCTGCCGCGATAAATGCAGCGATTTTTTTGGCCGGGAATTTTACCTGATCTATGGCTTCCGGATTGGACCACTGTTCATAAAAAAGCGCTTCGACTTCCGGATTCCAATCCAACTGATACAGATACACATTACATTTCGTTTCGTAGGTAACTGCATTTTCATTCGCAGTTGTTTTGGAGTCATAAAGATCATACACTACAATATAGGAGCGCCCGATCAGTTTCAATCCGGCATCTTTCAACATAGCTTCTTTTCGAGTCGAAGCTCCGGCCGTTAACACCTCCGCATCGGTGGCATTATAACGTCCCCGCTCTGCAATCACGTCTGTCGAAAATCCTTTGGACGACGGATCAAAAGACGGAAACCAGCATCTGACCACTTCTTTGGTTACTTGCGTTTCTATGAATTGATCCAATTCCGCATCCGATACTTTCCCATTGGCTTTGATTCCGTTGTTCGCAATAGCATTTTCGTCAAACTTTCCGGGAATGCCGATCGCTTGCATCTGTTCGATGATTTTACCTGCTACTGTTTCGCCACGGTCTATATACAAAACCGTCAGCGAGGGTCTTAAATAATCCTTTAACGGATCATTCTTTCTTACATCGGCGCTTTCTGCATCTTGTGCATGGGTAAATAATGTCGCCGCTAAACCCAAAATTAAACTCAAAACTAATCGTTTCATCTTTTAAATTAATTAATTATTAATAAACTGGTCGAATAAAATATATGTTATAGTATCTATTTGCTATCGCTTAATACTGAAACTCACAGCCGTTTTTCCGGCGGATTTACTCTTGGATAGCGCTTTAAACTCTTTTTCAAACGATTCCCCTTCCTTGACGGCAGGTAATGTAACGCTAACGGCTTCACCGACGGATTCCCCTTCCGTGTTAAACAATTCAAACCGGAGGGTTCTTTCCTCCGAACTCATATTGGTACAGTCATTTTTACTTTTCCCTTTTACGATGAATTTATATTTGTTTCCCGAAGTTCCCGTACACGTAACAGATGTTATATCCCAGGCAAAAGGGACATCCTCCTCTGTCCCGCGTATCATGAAAGGCGCCTCGGCAGGATACGATGCCGGCGGCCAGCTGAATGGCTTGAAATGCATGCCGTCCGTAATCGTATAAATCGAAGGATACCCTTCTCCCCATTCGGAGCCTGGTTCAGCCCATTGATAACTGCATTTTACGAGATTACCTTCGATAGATGCCGTTCCGTAGTCTCCGGCATAAAACATGTGCGTTCCTGTTTGTATGCAGTCCACTACTCTCTCTTGTGCGTCATAACTGACTAAATATTCATATGTAGCATGGTCTTCTATAAGAACCAGAAAAGTAGCCAGCCGGCCTTCTGCACCCTGATAGATTTCTTTGCCCAGGGCGATTTCCCTGTTGGAGTAATTTTTTACATTTTCCAGCGTAATGTTGTCAATGCCTGCTTTTTTTCGTTCGGCTGTCGTAATCCTTTTTATTTTACCATAATCGTCAAATGATAGTCCTCCCATGATTCCTTCTGTTGCCGGAATGTTGATTTTGCTTTCTTTTGCGGCGCTGTTACTTGTTTTCTCCACTTTCGTGTTTCTGTCGTAATAAATAATTGTTCGCGTAATAACAATCTCGCCTCTGTTTTTTTCCTTTTCGTCGTTCAGCGGCTCAATTTTGTAATTCCTCTTGTAATAGCTGTTCATGGCGTCCTGAAGATACTCGACAGGGCCTTGAATACGTTTGGTTATCCAGTTTCCGCAGTCATCATAATCGTATAAAAAAGTGAATATGAAATCCGTTGTTCGATTACTCGGATAAACGATATCACTGTAATTCAATTCCTGCACATCTCCTTGCTTGTTATACGCATAACTCGAAATACTGCTGATGGAATCAATCTTGTACGCTTCCATATTTTTGGGTATACCTGTTTCTTTTACCGACAGAAGCTGCCCTTTGGAGTCGTATTCCGGGAAAATGGAACGTTCGCCGATGGTCAGCCGGTTGGGGATATGCGCTCTGTCCACATGTATATAAGAGACCCGCCCTGCTTCGTTTGCCGAAATATGGTGGATTACCTTATAATTACCGCTGTATTCCAACAACCTTACGTCCCGGCAAAAACCTTTTTCATCGTAGTCGTATTGTAACTTGTAGTCAATGGTTTTATTTCCATTCACTCTGTAACCGGTAGACGTTTGCGGTTTGCCGGCAGCCGTATAACCCGTTGTTTTACCTGCTTTCTCCGAAGATGAATAGCGTCGTCCGCTCAGGTCGTAATCATTTTCTCTCGCTATATCGGTCAACTGTTGATCCTCGTCATACCGGAAGGTAAGTGTCGTGGTCTCTTTGAGGGTGACACCATCTGCGCAAAATGCGTGTTGCAGAATCTTCCCTGCTTCGTCAAATTGAATGGAAATCGTGTGTGCGGTGTTATAATCTACCTGTTTTACATTTCCGCGGAATCCGAACTTCGCCCAGTCGTTGGGATAATTTACAAACTCCGGGAGAAAAGACATATCCATCAGATAATCTTCCACCGGACTGAAATATAACGTAACAGGCGTATACACGGCGTTCTCGTTTTCGTTACATGCGCCTAACAGCAGCATCAGCAAACAGCCTGATATGTTTTTTAAAATAATTACAAACCTGGTTTTTATCATGTTTTTTTCTTTCATTTTGTCTGTCCTTCTTGTTTAGTTCGTTATTTTTTGATTATAAATTCGGTATAGATTCTTCATATTGTTCATACTACTTCTTTCGTAAGGTTCTCTTATCAAGTGTTTCATTCATTAATATTGATGTAACATGAGTACTTATACTGTTTGTATCAAAAACCGCAATTAATTTTGTCTCACCTACCCCAATCCGTCCTTTTACGATTTTGCTTTTTTCGAAAGCATAGATATACACGGTATAATTGGCTGCTGTGTTTCCCGCATAATGATTGACATATACATAGTAAGGCCCAGCCAGTTTGGTGTCTGCCCAAAATATGTTTTCCGGCCCATACGCTACCGTGTTGTCATAATCTAAAAATCCTCCCGATACAGACGTCATGTGATTCCAAAAGATAGTCTCCCTGTTGGGATCTTCCACCCATAAGTCAATATCATTCTGATTATCCCATCTCAAAGTCACCTGAATCGTTCCATACCCGCCCATTAAGACGTATTGGCCTAATTCGATCTGTTCGATTTTTTCCGGCCGACCGAGATCGGCAATGACCTCTCCAAGTTGGTCAAACCCTTCTTGAACGAACATTAAAACACAGTCATATGCTGCTATAGTGGAGGTGCAAAATTTTCCCTGCAATACATTGTAATAAGTGTATGCATCGGAGCTTATATTCAAAAGATCTTTGGTTATTTGAATGTATCTGTTATCAGGTATGGCCTCGTCAATCATCTCTACAAAATTTTTCGCAAAGTCTACATAGGCGGATTTGTCTCCCATAAGCATTCCACCCATTGCCGGAATGGCTTTTACTCCATAACCTATGCCAATCAGTACAGGCTTTAGTTCATCAAGGAACAGTCCACCAAGTTTCCCCCAATCCACAGCCCGCGTCGAGGCGGAATTCCAGGCTTCATAAAATCCGCCGTCCCATTCCACTCCGGTTTCTACTTGACGATGCACAATAATCTCATCATTTTCAATGATACTTATATCCGCAAGGGTTCCCGAAAAATTGCCAATAACGGCATATACCCCATGAAATTCATAAATTAACGGATATCCTGATTCATCGAAAATGATATGAAAGGTTTCATCTTGAGCGATACTGCGTACGGAGGCAAAAGTAGGCTTTGATGTTTCCGGATTAATTTTAAAACAAATATCCACGTCTCCGTCCGTAACATAATAATCAAATCCGGCCTCCGGCGTTAGCTCCAGAGCGATTAAAGAACCTTCCGCGATCGATTCGGGTTCATCTTTCTCACAACTCAAACAACAGACCACACAAATCAATCCGATCACGAATTGTGTAAATTTAAATTTCTTCATACTGAACAATTTTATTGATTCTATTTAATTTGCACATAAAACAATTTCTAATAGGAATCCCATTCGGTTCGGGCTTTCCAGTCCGCCCCCGGAATGTGAATAAAATCGAAAAAAATATAGCACGTAATTTCATATTGTTTAATGTGTTATTTTATAATTCTTCTATATCTTGCATTGTTCCCTATTCCCCTGTTTTCTGCAATTTCCGCACGGACGAATTTATATACGTATAGTTGGGGTTGATCTCAAGCGCTTTCGAATAAACCTCCTCTGCTTTTTCGTCTTCTTTCAGGTTTTCGTAAATCATTCCCAGTCCGGCATACGCTGCCGTACATCTGGGGTTTAGCTTGATGGTTTTCTCAAAAGCCTCTATCGCGGAAGGAAACGTAGCTTTTCCTTTCATCATATACAACTGTCCCCGCAAAAGCCAGGCGTCTGCATAATTTAACCCGGTAGCTTTTTCGAAGGCTTCCTCCGCTGTCGCTTTCGCTCCCGAATCCCAGTAACACGCATGTGCTATGGCATACCAGGCTTCGGCATAGTCGGGTTTCAGTTCAACGGCTTTTTTCAGGGGAGGGAGCGCTTCACTCAGACCGGCCAAGCTATTGGAGTAGGTAGAACGTCCCAATCCGCAATAAGCCTCTGCATAATCGGGTTTCAACTCAATCGCCTTTTTATAGGCAGCTTTTGCTTTCGTATCGGCGTCTTGTAGCAATTTTATCTTTTCGTCGGACAGCACTTCTCTTATGAAATGGCCGATAAGTCCGCTCAGATCATCTTGTTTTCTATACGCCAATCCTAAATTGCACCAGGCTTTTGCATCGTCGGGGGCAGCTTCGGTCTGCTGTGAAAAGACGTCGACGGCAACCTGATAGGCATCGACGGCGTTTTCATATTCGCCCCGTTCCACAAAACCGTCTCCGAGGGCGATGTTTTTATCTACGCCCGATCCGCCGCTACTACACGAGGCCATCAGGCCAATCACCAGCAGACATACGGTCTGCAATACTATTTTTTTCATACTTGCGTTTTTGTTCCGCCCAAGTCCCGCAGGCGGAGTTTAATTTAATGTACGAAGCGTGGGACAGTCGCCTCATTTGGTTTCTTTATTCGGTTTATAATTATCATTTTGTTTGTTCTCTGAACCATGATTTACATGATTGAAAGATTAGCAAGATAAAATCCATCAAGAAAATCCTTTAATCAGGTAAATCATGGTTCGGACGTTATTCTCTATTCATATATATATAATACTGCACTGTATTACATCTTCATTTTGTCATGCCGCAGAATGATTTTGTTGTGTTACATTGTCATTCCGACGCCTTACGTCGAACGTAAGACAGGAGATGTGAAACATTTTCCGCACCTCCCGTCTATTCAAACCTCATCCCTGCAACAACTTTTTGTTATACATACTTGTTGCTACGGCAGCCCAGATAATCTGGATCGGCCAAGTCACCAGTAATCCAATCCCAAACGTAAAGATACCAACGACAATATCAATTACAATCATTATAATAGCGCCTAAAACCGTTGAATAAAACATTCCCAGCGGCCCAAACAGCACTGTCAGCAAGATGCTGATACCTACACTTTTTGTCGATTTTGTTACGACTACATTTACATTTCCTGTTTCCATTTTTCAATCATTGTTTTTAGTTTAAACTTCAATAAAATACATCTTCATCCTTCAGAAAAGATTTCGCGCAAATGTAGCATAAGAGAATCAGAAAGGATGTTTACAGATGTCTACAATATTCCGGCTTGCAATTAGGGGCAAAAGCAATAGTTTTTTATTTCTCAGCCACATAAGAGACAAGCCGGAAAGTTAAAATTGCGAAAAGAGGATTATGATACCTGTCCGAACCTCATTTCTTCCTCCTGAAAACACTCAACACGTTTCCGCGGAGGGATCACAATCGGCGGAATTATACCGGCCGTTTCCACACACTCGAAAAACCCGACGGGATTTGAACCGGTATCAACCTTTGTCGACTCCGAACCGTCACCGTTTTTCATTACAAACAGGGCGCCTAACGCCAATGCCATTACAAATACATTTCTTTTCATCATTGTAAAATTTAGATGAGTAAATACTTGAAAAAACTTTCACTCTTAATTCCACGGACAGGCAATAGGTAACATTCGAAAATTGAAAATCGACATTGAAAATTAGAAATTGAGTATGAATAATGAATGAATCGGCCTGTTTTTGATTTTCTTCGGAAAGAATGCGGATATGCTGAAATTTTTGATTATTTTTGCGCGCATCAAATTTTACGAATGTTTGTACATGATCAATCGAACAAAATCAGGTTTACCCAATAGGAAGAATAACAGGCTGCGGTTGAATTTACGCAGGGAAAGAAGGCGGTATTTGTGCGGAATAGCAGGAATTGTCGCGCTTTTTTGCTGTGCCGGAGCGGAAGGAAACGTTTCGGATTCGCCGGTTTCCGGCAGAAAAAATGCCGGCGTAGCAGATGCCGAAGCGGTTGTGGACGCTTATATGAGACAGGCGGAGCAATATCTTAATGCGCATGATCTTCCGCAGGCCAAAGTGTATCTGGATTCCGCCGGTCTTTATGAAAAAGACGTGACGGATCCGGAAGTAGCGGGGACTTTATACATGGACTACGGACTTTATTACAGCCTGGCATTAAATGATCTTGATGCGCATCAAAATTATTACAAAGCCCTCGCCTGTTTTGAAAAAGCAGGGAAAACAGACATGTCTATTCCGATTTATCATAACCTGGCCTTTTCGTATATACAGAAAGAAGACACATCATCTCTGAAAAAAATCATTGATCGGATGCTGCCGTTGGCGTTGAAACACAATGATCCGACGGATAGGGTCAATACATACCGCATCATGGCGTTTTATTTTGATTGCATGTATGAAAAAAGCGACAAGCAGGCCATCTATCTGGATTCGGCCATTTATTATGATACGCAGGTGTTATCTCTTTTTGAAAGTGCGGGAGATGCGTTGCACCTTCGGGCAGAAGAAATCGCCTACGATTATGTGCATTATGCCTCCAACCAATTAAAACGGGGCACCACCCGCCCGGACACCCTGGTGGCTTATGTTGACAAGGCCGGTCGGTTATCGCATCCGGCGGATACGGCCATGCGGATCAACCTGTATTGGCTTCGGGGCGAGATCGCTTACCGCAGGGGGCAGCTTGACGACGCCGAACAGGTCTTTCACGAACAACTGGCGTTGATGAACCGCTGGCAGAACCCGAACGAATTATCCATGTATCTGGATTTGTACGATCGTCTGTCGGAAATAGCGAAAATGACGGGCAAGCACCGGGAAGCCCTCGCTCTGGAGCGTCAAAAGACGGCCTGTCTGAATCAAATCCACGACGCTCAAAAGTATGAAATCGTCCGTGAAATGGAAACCAAGTACGAGGTGAGCCTGAAAGAGCAGGAAATCATCCGGCTGACGGAGTTGAACCATTTTCGCCGGAAGACGAATCAACTCTACTTCTGGATTAGCCTGTCGGGTTTCACGGCTCTGATCTTTGTGATCAGTTGGTTGCGGTCGAAGAAAAAGGAAGCCGATTCCCGTCTGGCGCTTGTCCGGATCGAGAAAAAGGAAGCCGCGCTTCAGACGCAATTAAAAGAAGAACAATTAAAAAAGATGGAACTGGAGAAGTACGAGGCCTTACTGGATACGCATTTCAAAAAACAGCACATCTCCGGATTGGACAGCGAACTGGAGGCGCTCCGGGAGGAACAATGCCGGTTGAACGAACAGGTCGGCGAGTATGCGGACAGGGTGCAGAGATACGAAAACCGTGCCTTGCACGAATGGACGCCCAACACCAGTGACCCCTATTTCTCCGGCATTGTCCGTGATGTATACGATTTAATTTCCAAACGAATGGACGATGTCCCGGAAAAGAACGTCTATCTGGAGAAATTGTCGCTTGTGCGCGATGACTTTCTCATACGGATGCTCGAAAGATGCGCGGATTTGTCCGTCTTGACGCTGAAGTATGGCGTCTGTTTCTTCATCGACATGAAGGTGACGCACATGGCCGGATGCTTTTCCATCGAAACCCGCACGGTACACATGATTCGCTATCGTCTGAAAACGAGACTCCGGATCGGCAAGGACGTGAATCTGTGCATGTACCTGAAACAAATAACTGCCTGAACGCATATGTACACAAAGATTTGCACGTTATTTCTTTGCCTCACGGTGTACGGGGCGCCGGCCTTCCCGTTGCAAGCCGCCGCCAACCGCGCCTTAATCGTTGCCATCGGTGCATATCCCGCCGGAAGCGGGTGGGACGACATTCACGCCCTGAACGACTGCCGGTTGATTGTGCCGGCGCTCAAGGCGAACGGATACAGGGATGCGGACATTCGCATCCTGCCGAACGAAAAAGCGACGAAAGAACAAATAACAAGCGCCCTGAAGCGGATGCGGGAAGCCACCCGCACGGGCGATTACATCTACATCCATTTCTCCGGTCACGGGCAACAGATGGCGGATGACAACGGCGACGAACCCGATGGGCTGGACGAGGCCTTCATTCCCTACGACGCCGCCTTTCGTTACATGCCCGGAATATACGAGGGCGAAAATCATTTGCGCGATGACGAACTGGAGGCTTTGATTGACGCCATTCGCCGGCGGGCGGGCGAAAGCGGCAACGTCACCGTGCTGCTGGATGCCTGCCATAGCGGAACCGGTACGCGCGATGCCGACGATGACGACTACATGCGGGGAACCGCCTTTATCTTTGCGCCTCCCGGATGGGAAGACGGGCAGGCGCCGGCTCCCGGAAATTTCCATATGCACCTGAAGAAGGAAAAAGGCCTCTCGCCGGTGACGGTCTTCAGCGCCTGTCAGCCGGATGAAGTGAATTATGAATACAAAACAGGCTCCCCGGCCACCTATTACGGCTGTCTGTCCTATTTCTTTTGCCTTGCGATACGGGAAGCCGACCCGTCGCTCTCCATCCGTGCGTTTTACTTCCGGTTGCAGGAGGCGATGAACGTACATGCGGGCAGAAAAAACCGGAAACAGACGCCTTTCTTTGAAAGTACGCACAGTGATAACCGATTCGGGATAGGAAAACCATGATCAAAAAATCAAACCTTCCGGAGCCGGTCGCCTTGCCGGACGCAGAGACGGAAATCGCTGACTTTTACAGCCGTTGCAGGATGGAATTTATCACCTACGTATGCCGGCATTATCCGGTGGACGAGGATGCGGCCAAGGACATTTATCAGGACAGTTTTATGGCGATGTATCAGAACATTCGCGCCGGAAAGTTCACCCCCGGGAATGCCTCTCTGAAAACCTACCTGTTCGGTATCGGCCGGAAGCAAACAGCCAAATACCTGAACCGGCAGGGTAAGTTTCGGGAAACGGAGATCACCGACCTGCCGGACGACGTCCTCCTCCCCGACGAATCGGACGGGGAATGGATGCAGATGTGCGAAATCACCCGCCAGGAGGTGTCGAAAATGGAGAATCTTTGCCGGCAAGTGCTGAGTCTCTTTTACTGGAAAAGGAAAAGCATGTGGGAAATCGCCCAAATAATGCACTACAAAAACGAACAGGGAGCCAAAAACAGAAAATCAATTTGCGGAAAAATGTTACGACAACAGTTAGTAGCAAGATTCCGACTGGAAGGAATAGATTATGGATACATATAACGAATTACAGGATACCATCGACCGGTATATAATGAACGAGCTGTCCGTCGAGGCTCGCGCCGCTTTTGAGCAACAAATGGCCGGCGATCCGGAATTACGCCGCGAAGTGGCAGTAACGCGGTTGATAGAAAGCGTCTTTCGACACAAAGGCGAACGGGCTGTGTACGACGCCCTCAAAGCCATGCCCGAAGCAGTCTTTAACAAACAGTATGCGCCGCGCCGGCGATTCGCCGCACGCTTCACGCCGACCATCCGGATGTATGCTGCGGCAGCGGCGGTAGCGATTGTGTTGCTGCTGTTCGGCATCGGCACGCGACCGCTGTATTCCTCCGGCGAACTGTTTGACACCGCTTTTGTGGCGGACGATTTCGAGATCACGCCGAGCAGGGGAGAAGTCACTGCGGAAGAAAGGTACTACGAAGCGCAGCTGTCCTGTGCCCTGACGCGCCTGGCAAGCGACGAACCGTCCGCACCGCTGATCCGGATGCTGTCCGCTTTGTCCGCGACGTCCGACTTTGCCTACCGCGAGGAGGCAGCCTGGGGACTGGCGCTCGCCTGTCTGAAGGACAATCGGCGGAGCAAAGCCGAAAAGATACTGTCCGAAATCATTGCAGACGAAGGTGCGTTCGCAGGCAAGGCCGAAGAACTGCTCGCGAAACTGAACCGAAAGAGATGGTTTTAATACAACGAGTTATGCGTCAAACCCTCATCGGCCTGTTTTCTCTCTGTATACTTCTTTTTCATACCACCGGTCTGTCGGCGCAAACCGGCACAGCTGTTTCCGTACTGAACCAAAAAGGAAAAACGGCTTATAAACAGGCGAATTACATCCAGGCGGAAGCATTTTTCACACAAGCCCTCGAGAAGCAGCCGGACGGCGTCCGCGCCGGACGGTCGGACGACTACCCGGCCACGCTGCACGGTCTGGGATGGGTTTATTTTAAAAAGGGACGGTATGCCGAAGCCGACTCGCTGCTCCGCGAAGCCCTCCGGCTGAGGCAAGAGCGCTCCGGCACGGAAAGCATCGAATATGCCGAATCCCTGCACAGCCTGGCTACGCTGCTGCACGGTATGCAACAGTATGAAAACGTAGAGGAAATGCTGCAAAAAGCCATCGCCCTGCGTAAAAAAAAATTAGGCGCGGCGCATCCCGACTATGCCGAATCGCTGAACAGCCTGGGAATGTTTTACACCTACACCGGCGCCTATAAAAAAGCCGAACCCCTGTTGCGAAAAGCCGCCGGAATATATGCCGCCGCATGTGGCGAGATGTCGCTCGAATACGCCAACGCCCTGTTCATCACCGGTACATATCGTTTATATACAAACGACTATGCCGGCGCCGAGGAAGCCTATTCGACTTACATAAACATAACCCGCACCCTGCTGGGAAAAAATCATCCCGATTACGCCGAAGCCCTCTTATGTATGAGTACGTTGAAGAGCTACATGGGTAAATATGAAGCATCCAAAGCCCTCCTTCTCCAAGCCCGCCCCATCATTGAAACACTGGAGAAAACGCATCCGGCCTGTGTCATCTGGCTTCTCAATATGGGCGGCATCTATTATCAACTCTCCGATTATGAAAAGGCCGAACCCTTGCTGCGTGAAGCCCGGGTGGTTTCGCGTCGGGTTTTCGGAGAAAAACATCAGTACTATTTTAATACATTAAACATGCTGGCGTTGCTGTATCAGAAAACCGGGCATAATGAACAGGCAGAGACGATGATGCTGCAATCCCTGAAGTTGCGGAAAGAAGTCTACGGCGAATTGCATCAGAGCGTTTCCATGATAATCGGTAACCTGGCTATTCTTTATTTCGGAATGGGGAACTACGACCGGGCGGAGACGCTGACACAGGACGCCCTCGCCATTGCAAAAGCGACCATCGGCGAAGCAACCGTCGAATATGGGACTAAACTGCTCTACCTGTCGCTTATTTATCAGAAGCGGGGCGATTTGTCTCAGGCATTCACGGCTGCCGAAAAAGCCGCTTCCATCCTGAAAAAAGCCGCCGGCGAAGAGCATCCACTCTACCTGTCGGCATTAACCACCATGGCGTCTGCGGTGCAATGGGATGCGGAGGTAGAGCAGGAAGTCGAAAACATCTATCTCGAAGTGCTGAAGATACAGAAAAAAGTGTTAGGCGAATCTCATCGCAATTACCTTATTACCCTCAACAACCTGGCTTCTTTTTATGAAAATAAGGGAGAAGGCGAAAAAGCAACCCTTTTATATCTGCAAGTCCTGAACGGGTTTGGCAAAAACACGCCCGAATATGCCAAATTCTTGGGCAATCTTGGACTTAATCGGTTGAAACAACAGGATTACATCGCTGCGAAACCCCTCTTTTTCGAAGCGTTTGACGTCATTAAGAAAGAGGTTCAACGCAACTTCCTTTTCCTTTCCGAACAGGAACGCGCTCTGTTCTGGGATACGTGGTCGTATTACCTGCAATTCTTTCAGGCTTTTGCCCGTCAATATCAAGACCAAAACCCGGAACTGCCGGGATTCGCCTATGACTGTGAACTCTTCTCCCGCAGCCTTTTGTTGAACTCCTCCCTGCATATGCAGCAATCTATTCTGGATACAAAGGATAATAAACAGATCGCATTATGGAACACGCTCAATGAACTGAAGGCCGCAATGATCCGGCTGGAGGATGGAATAATGAAAATCTACGGATTAAGTTCCTCAGCCCAACTGCATGAATATCTGTCGAACAGCGACAACGCCGAATTAAAGGACATGGCGAAATACATCAGCGACCAAAAAGATTACATCAATCAACAGGAGAAAACATTTTATGCCGCCTCCGCCGCCTATCGTACACAACAAAAAGCCCTTACCATCCGCTGGAAAGACATTCAAAACGAGCTGGACAGCGGTGAAATCGCCATCGAATTTATCCATCCCTACACGCTCGACTTTGAGCACCCCGAGCTTACGGACACCTTCTACTGCGCCTTGCTGATACGTCCCGGCGCCCCGCGTCCCGAAATGCTGACCCTGTGCACGGAAAGCGAACTCCGAACAGCGCTTCAACAGTCCATGTCGCCGCACCCCTCCGACGCCCTATATACTACTCTCTGGCAACCCCTTGCATCCCGCCTCCGGGACTGCAAGCACATCTATCTGGCGCCCACCGGCCTGTTGCACAACCTCTCATTTGCCGCCATACGAAAAGGCGACCGCTATGTCAGCGACGACCACACCATCCATTATCTGCTCTCCACGAAAGACCTTATCGCACTGAAACACAAAGACCCGCACCGCCGCATACCCACACATGCCGCCCTCTTCGGAGGCGCCGACTTCAGGATGCCGATGCACGAACTTGCGAAGGCAGCTCCCGCACAGAACGCCTCCGCCTCGACCAACCTGACCCGCAGCATGATAGAGCAGATGGACGCCTCGCGCGGACAGGGTTTTGATTACCTGCCCGGCTCCAAAAAAGAAGTACAACAGATTGCAGCCCTGTTAGACGGGTTGCGTTGGCGCACAGACATATACACGGATGCGCACGCCACCGAAACACATTTCAAATCCATTGCCGCCACCCAATCCGCCCCCTCGCCCGGACTGATACACCTCTCGACGCATGGCTTTTACTTCCCCCAGCCACCTGTGCGCGAGTTGGCGCCGGAGCCTCTTTTATCCGTCGATTCGGAACAGAACGCCTATCGCCTGTCCGGTCATGCACTGATGCGTTCCGGACTGGTTTTTTCGGGCGCCAACCGTGCCTGGACAGGCGGCGCGTCGGACGACGATACGGACGACGGCATTCTGACCGCCTACGAAGTCTCTCAGATGAACCTCCCGAACACCGAACTGGCTGTCTTGTCGGCCTGCGAAACCGGTCGTGGCGACATACATACCGGCGAAGGCATCTACGGTCTGCAACGCGCCTTTCGTCTGGCCGGCGTGCGCAACCTGATCGTCAGCCTCCGGAAAGTGCCCGACAAGGAAACCGTCGAACTGATGACCGCCTTTTATACGCAATGGGCAAAAGGCGTCCCCATACACGAGGCCTTTACCCACGCACAAAGACAGATGCGACATACCTATCCGGATGCCCCCGAAAAATGGGCAGGATTTGTTATGATTGAATAATATCCGTGTGGAATTTAAATTCAAAGATTCAAAAATTCAAAAGTTCAAAGATTTCAACACATAAAGATATATTATGTTTAAACCGCATACCCACTAAGCTCAAACGAAATGCCTGGAAGGCATTATTTTCATAACCGCAGGTCAGCGACCTGCGGAGAAAAGTCAACACAACGCTACTGCCTGAAAGGCAGGACTATTCTACATCTGAAATCCGAAGAAATGA
>JAITPV010000197.1 GCA_031289275.1 Tannerella sp. | reverse complement strand
GAAAGACGGTACAACACCACTGCCTGAAAGGCAGGACTATCCGACATCTGAAATCCGGAGAAATTAAGCGTCCTGCCTTTCAGGCAGCTATACCCTTGTTACGATCACCGCAGGTCAATGACCTGCGGTTATGAAAATCAGTCCTTTCAGGACAAAGATATATTTACTTGACCGAATCCGTTGTAGAGACGCGGCACGCCACGTCTGTACAAGGCCATCCGTGCCGCCGTGCCTCCATGTTCAATATAATTATTGTATTCATTCTCAATTCTCAATTCTCAATTCCTCTTGTAATCATAACTCTTAATTCTTAACTCTTAACTCTTAACTTTACTGAGCGCCTCGTTCGGCAAAGTCTCCGGACTTCTTCATTCTCCATTCCCTCAGCGGATTCCGTCGTATAAAAAAAGCCATTTAACCCGAATGATTCGGGTTAAATGGCTTAACGTTACAGGGGAGGTACGATCTTACAGAACGACTTCCGTAACTAATTGTCCGTCGAAAAGGCTGATGATACGACCGGCAAAACCGGCGTCATGCTGACTGTGCGTTACCATAACGATGGTCGTACCGTCCTTGTTCAGTTCGGTCAGCAGGTTCATCACTTCAAGGCCGTTTTTGGAATCCAGATTACCGGTCGGCTCGTCGGCAAGTATCAGTTTCGGATGGGCTACTACCGCTCGTGCTATGGCGACACGCTGTTGCTGACCGCCGGATAGCTGTTGCGGGAAATGTTTGGAACGATGGGTGATCTGCATCCTGTCCATGGCCTGACTTACCCGTATCTTCCGTTCCGAAGCCGGAATGCCCATGTAAAGTAACGGCAATTCGATGTTTTCATACACATTCAGTTCGTCGATCAGGTTGAAACTCTGAAATACGAAACCGATTACGCCTTTGCGCACTTTGGTGCGTTCCGATTCGTTGAACTTGCCGACTTCCGTTCCATTCAGCGAATAAACGCCGGTCGACAAGTTGTCCAGCAATCCCAAAATGTTCAATAACGTTGATTTACCACAGCCCGAAGGCCCCATGACGGCGACAAATTCGCCCTCTTTAATTTCAAAACTTACGCCGCTCAGTGCATGCGTTTCTACTTCTTCCGTACGGAATACTTTTCCTACATTCTCTGTTTTAATCATCTTTCTTCATTTTTGGTGATTCCCGTCCGTATGGTTTTGAAGGACGGAAATCGTTGTTAATAATCATATTTTCACTTATTCACTTTTCAATACTTCTGCCGGATTTTCCACACTGGCCTTATACACTCGCCAGCCCACGCAAAGGACAATGACAAAGGCCATGGCAAACATGATCGCCGGATAGATCCAGGCATCCATAGTGGTTTGTTTGATATATTTTTCGAGCCATTGCCTGATGATGTAATAGCCGATCGGGAAAGCGACGGCCGAACCGATCAGCAATAGCGCCGCATAGCTTCGGATATACATCTTCAGGATATTCCGCATCGTTGCGCCGTTGATTTTGCGGATGGCTATTTCTTTGCGACGTTCTTCAAGGGATAAGGATACAAGCGAGAAAAAGCCGAATACGGAAATCACTACGCAGACAAGGGATACGAAACTTAATAGTTTCAATAACGCATTTTCCGACCGGAGGTGTATGTCGTATTCTTCTTCGGCATTGAACAGAAAGAAATTCTGTTGTTGAATGTCCGCGTATTTCTCTTTAATCATATGTTCGATTCTACTTTTACAGATGCTCCATGTTCCTTCCCGGTATTTGAATAAAACGCAATTTTCGGGGTTTCTACGCTCTTTTTTCTTGTAAAAAAACGGATTTGCCTGTACGGTAGGCGCGAAATTGTATATGTTTTTGATTACGCCCTTGACCGTCCAGGTGATCAAGTCATTTCCGGAACCTTGATAAAAACACTTGCCCATCGGCTCGTCCCAGCCGAATGCTTTGACGGCGGATTCATTAATCAACACGCTGTTTTCGGCATCCGTTTCGTTTATCCATTCGCCTTTCATCAAACGAAATTCGTAAAAGTCCGTATATTGTTCCGTAATCTGCATATCCTCTATGTTTATCTTTTCGGCATCATCCTGCCGCCCGTCCCAGTCGTCCACCCGTCTCATCGACCTGCCCATCACAGGGATCAACGGTTCCGAAACGAGCGTTTCCGTCACTTCAGGCAGTTGTTTGAGGTGGTTTTCCAACACGCCGACGTCAAATCCTTCGAACCACATAACGATGTTGCCCCTGTTTTTGAAGTCAATGCCCAAGTCGGCGGAGTTGTGCAGGAAATACATTTGTTTGACGATGATGATGCTGCAAAATGTAAATCCGATACTGATGATCAACTGAACGACAACGGAGACTTTGCGGAATACGCTTTTATTGCCTTTCCGGATGACTGTGTGAAGCGTCCGGCGCCGGAAAACGGCTAATACCGTCCAAAACACCAGGAGCGAAAGCAGGATAATCGCCCCGATATATCCCAATGTTTCGCCATAAATAGCGGACAAATTCATTTGGATTTCCGATAAAGCCTGAAAAGGATGATGTACGGCCTGCACCAAAATCAATCCGAAGCCAAGCGCAATGAATAGGGTAAGGATAAACTCGACCGACAAGAGTGCAAACAGCGCCCGCCCCGACGCGCCGCATACCCGGCGCAGCGCCAGCTCTTTTTGCCGTATCCGGAAACGACTGATAAACAAAGTCAGGTAATTGAACAGCGTACACAAGATCACCAATACGCCCGCCAAAGCAAAGAGTTTGATATGTTCAAACTTGACTTCGCGCTGAATATGGAGGTCTTCGTAACGGACGGACGTAAGCGGACAAATGGTTATTTGCTCAATGCTGATACCGGATTTCTCGATTTTATGTTCATAGAGTTTTTTTCCGAACGCCTCCGCATCAACGCCGGGCGCCAATTCGATCAGCGTATGTTCGCCGGAGGAGCTGTTCCATTCGGATATTCCGCGCAGCGCCGCCAAAAAATCAAACGGATAATTACTGTGCTTGGGCAATCCGGTGACGACGGCGCAAATGGTATACTCTTTGTTCCATTGTTTAAACGTTTTGCCGAGCGGGTTTTCATTTCCGAACAGTAGCCGCGCCTTTTCCTGCGTGACGGCCATTTTGTTACTTTCGGGAATCAGAAAATCCCTGTTACCTTCGATGATTTTAACGTCGAACATATTGAAAAAAGAAGAATCAATCCGGATAATAATTGCCGCATATTCGGTTTCTTCCATTTTGATTTTCATATTCGGGCCACCCGGATCAATCGGTATCGCATGGCTTATTTCCGGGAAAGTTTCTTCCAGATAAGCTGCCAACGGATAAGGCGTACCTCGTGAGGTTCCGTTCGGAGTAAATACATCCGGCGTACTGATACAAAAGATGCGGTCGGCGTTTTTGTGAAAACCGTCGTATGTCATCTCGTAACGAATCCAGAGCATTGCCAGGGCGAAGCAGGTAAAACCCACCGCCAGGCCAATCACGCTAATGAGCGTTTGGCTTTTGTATTTCCGCAAATTGCGGAAAGCTACCGTCAAATAATGTCTAATCATAAATTCTACTGTTTAAATGTTTCATTCCGGGTCGACCGGATTCCCATAAATTGCGTATAACTACCGTCAAATAATATCTAATCATAACTCTTAACTCTTAACTCTTACTTCTTAATTCTACTCCGATTTCAGTGTTTCCGCCGGATTCGTCCGTGCAATCCGTAGAATTTGTCCGATGGTGATACCTGTCACCAAAGCCGCCAGCAGCAAAAACAGGAAAATAAACGGAAACAGGCCAATCTCTATTTTTACGGCATATCCACTCAGCCATTTTTTCAGCAGATAAACCACCACCGGGAAAGCGACACAAGCCGACAATCCGAGCAGGAGATAGATGTTTTTGCAAAACATCAGGATAATGATTTTCGGCGTTGCGCCGTGTATTTTCCGGATCGTGACCTCTTTTTTGCGTTTTTCGGTAGCCAAAACAACAGCGGCATACATTCCCAGCAAGGTGATGATGACGCATATCACCGAAAAAACGGTTGTCATATTGAACAGGTTTTGTTCTTCACTTATGTTCCAAGATGCACTTTCCTTCAGACTTCGGATATAAAATTCATAGGCCGGACTAACGTATTTTCGTAATTCTTCTTCCATTTCCTGCGGGAAAAACTTCTCATATCCGGGGGCTACTTTGACATAACAATTAAGGCCGGTATAACCGTCGGGATAAGGGATATACAAGCAGGGATGAACCGGCGCCGCCCTGAACTCATATTGATTCGTCGCAATATCGGGCAGTATGCCTACCACCTGATAGTATTGCATTCCGTTTCCCCAATAATTAACGCCGATTTCCATTCCAATCGGATTTCGTTTCACCCATTTGGCGAAAGATTCATTGACAACCATTTTGTCCTGTTCTCCCTGCTCAAAAAAACGACCTTCCTTCGGTGTTGTTTTCACAAAATCCGTAAAATTGGCGTCCGTAACAAGATATGTCATTGTACCGTCCTGTTCGGCCTCGCTGATATCGTTCCATGTGTATCGATCTTTTCTTATATGCCATGCGCCGAAGAGGTCCATGCCATTGCGTGAAACGGCTTCGACCTTCGGATTCCGTTTCAAACCGGAAAGAACGGCGCTTCTGGCCGGCTCTAATTTATCGCCGTTCAGATTGATACTGAAAATACGCGCTTTATCATCTTCGCTCAGTCCGGCAGTCATAACCGATTCCATCAGTATACTCTGCTGCCGGATAAACCACGAACCGCCGATAAATAAAAAACAGATGAAGAATTGTACGAATAGAAACGTATTTCTGATGAAGTTGTTTTGCCTCCATACGACGCCGGCGTTTATACTTTGCATAATCGGAATCCGGATCAGCCGGTAGGTGATCATCAAACACAAGACCGCAATCACCGCAATGCCGACCATGCTGTATTGTGCCAATAATTTCTTCAGATAAACAAAATCCAAATCGCCGAACATCGAAATGTTTTTAAATACGGGGGACGATAATTCAATGATCATAAATCCGGCCATACAGGCCAGGAGATAAACGGCAAGCGCTTCCGAAAAGAAAAGCCGGAAAAGATGGCGCCTGTCCGAACCGGCTACTTTGCGGATGCCACATTCCTTAATCCGCGTCAACACTCGTCCGGAGATGAAAACGATATAATTCAAAAGGGCCGTCAGCAGCACCAGAAAACCGATGGTAAAGAATATCCGCGCGGTTTTTGAGACTTCTCCTTCCGACACAAAATCACCATAGTCGCGGAGCGGTTTCAGTTGCACTTTCATTTCTTTTATCTCATCTTGTTTGTTATACCGGACAAGATGGTCGTTCAGCTTTTGATTCAGTTTATTCAAATCCGTTCCGGGTTTCAGTTTCACATACGTTACGTAATAGCCATAACTCATATTGTCGGTTAAAGCGGTATGCCAGTTAATTCCGCTAAACTGTTCAAAATAACTTCGCTTCGGAAAATCTTTGATGACGCCGCGTATGGTATAAACCTCATTGTCTTCGCGGAAATCATCGACATTGTGAAACGTTTTTCCGGTAACATCCACTGTGCCGAACATTTTCATGGCGGTTTTCTCCGCAAGAAGCATGCCATTCTCATATTTCACCAAATCATTCAAGCTGCCTTCAATGAATTGTATATCGAAGAAATCAATGAATTTTGCATCGGCGATCACAAACGTTTCTTCGAAATAGTGGTTTGTCCCGTCCGGTTGCGGTATTTCGCACATTTTTCCGACTTGGGGCATCATGTTAATGTAAGCCACCTGCGATTCTATTTCGGGAAACTCTTTTTCCAGAGATTCGGCGATGCTGCGGTTATAACTCACCTTTTCCCTGTCGGTCGTTTCAGGGTCATAAATAAAGCAGATACGGTCAATATCCGTTATGCCCTTGTTCATATCCATCCTTATTCTTAGCTGAAAGCTGCAATAAGAAAAGCAGATAAAACCGGCTGCCAGCCCAATCACGCTAATAAGCGTCTGGCTCTTGTATTTCCACAAATTGCGTAAAGCTACCGTCCAATAATGTCTAATCATAACTCTTAACTCTTAACTCTTAATTCTTAATTACCTCCGCCGGATTGATTCGTGCTGTTTTCATCAACCGATAAATGATAGTCAGCGTCAGCAAACCGCCTAATACGACAAGCAAAAGCGGAGCTACCAGCCACGGTGTCGAAATATGATAAGCGTAAGTCTCCAGCCATTTACCTGTCACAAAATAAACAATAACAAACGCCGGCACGGCGGCAATCGCCAGAATATACAAATAGGTGCGCAGAAACAAGCGGATGATGTCGCTCAAAACCGCCCCGTTGATTTTCCGGATAGCCACTTCTTTCCGGCGGCGTTCCGTGGCCAGCAAGACGGAGGAATACACCCCAAACAAACTGATCGCAATGGAAACAAAAGCAAACAATCCGATAAGCCGGAGCAGGATATTTTCCATTTGATTGATTTCCGCTATTTTGTCGCTCAATGTCGGCAATTCGTAGGCGATGGTTTCGGGAATATATGCGCGAATGGTATTACGGATAAACGCGACGGCTTCTTTCCTGTGCGCCGGATGTACTTTCAGGTAAATGATAGCGGGATATTCCGACGCGAAAAAAAACATAGCCCTGATTTCCTTGGTTGCACCAAACGTGATCTCATCTTCCAATACGCCGACAATAACACATTGCCGGTTGTACGTTTGTATCACTTCTCCCAGTACGTTTTCTTTTCCCAACAGTTTCCGGGCAGTCCGGTTGACAAGTATTTCATTGTAGTTTCCTTCCTCCGGAATCCTGCCTTCCAGCAGTTTTGACTTGGTAAATTCGACATAATTACTTCCGATGTTCATAAAACTGAACTTTTTCATATCAAGTTCTTTTTCCTCGTGCACCAATTTTGTCGAAGCAACTCCCCGTTGTACGATCCCCCAATCGGTGGTCAACATATCTTCGATGTAAGGATTTTCTTTGCATTTTCTCTTTATCTCTTCCACATCCACATGCAGGGCAAACAAATTCCTGGAACAATCGATCTCGAAAATATTTTCCTTATCGGCAACCGTCAGACTGTGCTGTGTAATCGTAGAAACGTATTTTAATTGCATGAACAGGAACAAGGCGGCGGTTATAAAAATAATGCAGATAAAGAATTGAAATCCGAGCAGGATATTTCCGGCGCGTGATTTCGGATGTTTACTTTTCCCTCCGTAGAGTGAATCTTTCACGCTTGTCCTGTTCAAAACAGTTGCGGGAATCAGGCACAGCAGGAAAGACAGCGCCAAACCGACAGCGAAATACTGATTAATCTGTTGCTGCAAAATAGACATTCCTACCACAATTTCTTCACCAAACAGATTGTTCACCCAAGGGACAAGCAACTCCCCCCATATGGACGCAAAAAATACCGCCATCAGCAGGGTAATCGCTATTTCGGTGAAAAACAGAAACAGGAGATGCCATTTCCCGGCATTCACCGTTTTCCGGATGGCGCAGGCATGGCGCTTTTCAAGAATTTGACTGACTACATAAGAGGCATAGTTGAACAGGGCAATCAACAAAACCAGCAATCCGATTCCGCCGAATATGCCGGTCATGACATAGAACTTCGCCCCCATCACTTCGCGAAAGAAATCGGAAAACGGCGACAGATATATTTTCCGGTCTTTAAAATACGGTTCTTCCGTGTCGGGCGAAAATAGGGCGAGCTTTTCGTTGAACGCTTTCAGCGAAACACCCCTGTGCAGCATGACAACGGTCGATGTAGACCAATGTCCTTGATGGGCCGGAATGAATGCGCCCCTTTCATCGTTGAGTATAATCCCGTCCTTCACTCCTGCTTCCAGATTGAAATAAGCATCTTTCGGGAAATCCTTCGTAATACCACAAACCGTATAAATGAAATCCTTGTCCATCCTTTTCTTTTCGGTTTCATCATAAACAGGTCTTGATACCGTCAACTTTTCCCCGACCGCCCGGTTATCGCCGAACAGTCGTCGCGCCGTTGATTCAAACAGGACGATCCCGTTGGGTTCCGACCTGAATTGAGGGAGGGTATCCGAGCATGAAACGGAGAAGAAGTCAAAAAACGAAGGCGTAACCTCCATCATGCCGAGCATGTATTTCTTCTCCTCCTTTTCGCCCATCTGAAAAATTTGTTTGCTTCCAAATTCTAAGGAAACAAACTTTTCCACTTCCGGATATTCGGCCTTCAGATAGTCTCCTATCACCGACATAAAAACCGGCTGTTTTCGCGCCTCATCCATCACCGAAAACATCCGCCTGGCATGGGGATATTCTTTGTTTATACCGGTTAAACCCCTTACGAGATACATGCAAAGCGCAAAACAAACAACGGATATGCTCAATCCGGCGATGCTAATCAGATTGTGCGTTTTGTTTTTCCACAAATTGCGAAACGCTACCGTCCAATAATGTCTAATCATAACTCTTAACTCTTAATTCTTAATTCTTAATTCTTAATTCTACTCCGATTTCAGCACGTTGGCCGGATTTTCATTACTTGCTTTGTGTATCTGATAAATCAGCGTCAGCAGCGAAATAGCCACCGTGACGATGAACGCTATGCCGAACAGCCACCAGGATACGGAGGCTTTGAAAGCAAAATTCTCCAGATACTTCCGGATGGCAAACAACGCCACCGGAATCGAAACGGCAAAGGCGATCCCCAGCATGACAAAATATTTCTTCAGCAAGAGCCGGATAATGTCCATGGTCTGAGCGCCGTTTACCTTGCGGATGGCAATCTCTTTCCGCCGTTGCTGAATATCGAACAGCGAAAGTCCGAACAGCCCAAGAATCGAAATCAAAATGGCTACGCCCGTGAAAACCGAATAGATCAGGGCCACTTTCCGGTCTTCCTTATATACGGCCGCTATTTCGTCTTCCAGAAAAGTATAGGTAAACTCGCCTCCAACCAGTTCTTCGTGCAGCTGCTTCATAAATTCGACGACTTCCTTTCTGTGTTCGGGACGAAAGGAGGCTATGACCGGATCGGT
>JAITPV010000196.1 GCA_031289275.1 Tannerella sp. | reverse complement strand
GGTGCACCGGGAATGGTTGCCCGGGGCTGCACCCACCATCCATATTCAACGTGGCGCTAAAATCGGCACGATGCGTTTGCGCGATATTCACCAAGTCAACATGACCGATACGCCGCTCACGTTTTTCCATCACGACGGCAGTATTGCGCGATTGTTTATTGACGGAGTCGTTATCCGTGAAAAAACCGGCGCCGACAAAGCGATACCGATGACAGGTACGGGAACCGTCCTGCAAAAGCATGGCGAATATATTATTGAAGGGGGACAGGAATTAATTGACGAAGCCAAGAAGGTGAATGACGATCTCAAAGCGAATCCGCCTAAAGAATTGAGATTATAAGATGGTTTTGTGCATTGAGCAGGGTCTGAAAACGGCAAATTCTCCATGGTAAATCCACCATATCCTGCAGGAGTTGTAATCCGTTCAGCGCACCTTTGTCCCGACGGGGTCGCCCTCCAGCACTTTTTTCAGGTTACCGGCCGTATCCATGTCAAACACGACCAGCGGCAGATGATTGTCTCTGCAAAGGGTAACGGCTGTGAGGTCCATGACTTTTAATCCCTTGGCATAGATTTCGTCGAAAGTGATTTCGTCGTATTTCACTGCTGCCGGGTCTTTTTCGGGGTCGGCGGTGTAGATGCCGTCTACGCGGGTGCCTTTCAGCATGATGCCGGCTTCGATTTCAATGCCGCGCAGGACGGCGGCGGTGTCGGTGGTGAAAAACGGATTGCCCGTGCCACCGGCAATGATGACGACGTGGCCTTGCGTCAGGCGTTCGATGGCGAGCCATTTGTTGTAGTATTCGCCGACCGGCTCCATGCGGATGGAGGTCAGGACGGAGGCTTTAGCTCCGGCGGATTGCAGGGCGGATTGCAGGGCGAGGCTGTTAATGACGGTGGCCAACATGCCCATCTGGTCACCCTTGACGCGGTCGAAACCGCGGGATTCTCCGCTTAATCCGCGGAAAATATTGCCGCCGCCAATGACGATGGCGATTTGAGTACCGGTTTCCGCAACGTCCTTAATTTGAAAAGCATATTCGTTGAGGCGGACGTCGTCTATGCCGTACTGTTTGGCTCCCATGAGTGATTCCCCGCTTAATTTGAGGAGAATCCGGTTGTATTTGTTCATCATTCTGTTTTTTTTGATTGCAAAGTTAGGGTAAATTCAATGATTCAACGATTCAAAAATTCAAAAATTCGTTTCACGCAGATTAAAAAAAGTCTTTGAATCATTGAATCTTTGAACCTATAAATTTAACTTCCTTGAAGGCGTAGCGCGAAAGGGTTCCGTCCGGGCGCCGGAGGATCAGGTGTCCGGAGGGTTCGACGCATTGGATACGGGCGTCAAACCGTCCGGCGGCATCTTCGTAGGGGTGAAATCCGTCGCGACGGTATAGCGCATCGGCATATTGGCGGTGCATGTTTTCCGCGCCTTCGGCTTCGTATTGACGGAGGTATTGACGGACGGCGCGACGCAGTTGTGCGAGCAGCGCCGGGGGATCGTAGACCTGTCCGGTGATTTGCGTCAGGGAGACGGGATTGGGCGCATGGCTGCGAAAAAGGGTCTGATTCAGATTCAGTCCGATGCCGACGATGGAGCGGGTGATGCGGTCGCCAAGCAGCCGGTTTTCGATGAGTATGCCACAGATTTTGCGGTCAAGATGGTAGACGTCGTTCGGCCACTTGAGGGTGACGCCTTCCGTGTACTTGTCTAAGACGTGTTTGACACTGAGCGCCGCCAGTTCGGCGAGGACGAAGGCTTGCGCGGCTTCGAGGCGGGGCGGATATAAAAGGAAACTGCAAGTGAGGTTTTTTCCGGCTTCCGATTCCCAGACGTTCCCGGCTTGTCCCCGTCCGGCGGTTTGGACGGCAGCCATGACGACGCTTTCGTTCGCCACCGGAACGGCATCGGCCAGTTGTTGCAGGTAGCGGTTCGTCGAGTCGGTTTCTTCCAGACAGATCACGCAGGGCGATTCAGGGTTGGGGTGCATCATAGGATTGGCGGATTTTCAGGGGCAGTTTGCGAATGACTTCGCGGTAGGAATGGTTGATCCAGCGTTCGATTTCGGAGCCGGGCATATCGCGGTTCAGGTAGATGTTGTTCCAGTATTTTTTATTGAAATGATAGGCCGGCGTTACGGCATCGTATCGCTCGCGCAGGATTTCGGCCTGTTCGGGATCGCATTTGACGGCCACATGCGGCTCGGCCTCATTCAGCCCGACCAGCAGATACATTTTGTTTTCTACTTTGAACACGAGCGATTCGTCGTCGAAAGGGAACGATTCGGTTGTATTTTTCAGTCCCAGGCAATAATTGCGTACATCTTCAATATTCATATAGTGCAAATCATAATTCTCCATTCTCCATTTATTTCAGTGGTGCGAAAAAAGCGTCTTCGATATGTTCCGTTACCGTGCAGGAGTGTCCGTTATTGATCAGGCAGATGACGTCGAAACGGACAGGCAAGTCCATATTGTACCGGCAGACGTAGGCTTCTGCCGCCGCTGCGATACGTGCGATTTTGGGTGCGTTTATAGCCCGTTCGGGGGCGACCAGAGGGTTGGTCGAACGGGTTTTTACTTCTACCACGACTAATTCCTGCCCTTGCGTAGCGACAATATCCAATTCGTAGCGATGATACCGCCAGTTCGTATGCAGAATCGTATATCCGCTTGTTTTCAAGTAGGCGCAAGCTACGGCTTCGCCGTTTTTACCTGTTTCGTTGTTCACTGCCATCGTCTTTTTATTTACCGCCAAAGATAGTTAAATGAATTGAGAATTGAAAATGGAGAATGGAGAATTATGATTTGACCCTTTGAATCATTGAATCTTTGAGTTTTTGAATTAAAATGCGTACCTTGCGGCGTTTTTTGCAAATTGAACTTTAAGTTATCACTATTTAGCCAAACATACGGATATTTTATGTACGGAACATATCAAGCCTTTCTGGCAAACGAATTAGCCGGTATCGAAACTGCCGGCTTATACAAAAGGGAACGCATCATCCTTACGCCGCAAAAAGCGGATATACGGGTGAACGTCCACGAAGAGGTATTAAATTTCTGCGCGAACAACTACCTCGGACTGTCCAATCATCCGCGTCTGATCCATGCCGCCAAAAAGGCGATGGATACCCACGGCTACGGCATGTCGTCCGTCCGTTTCATCTGCGGCACGCAAGACTTGCACAAAGCGCTGGAAGCAGCTATCGCCGATTATTTCAAAACGGAAGACGCCATTCTCTACGCCGCCTGTTTCGATGCGAACGGCGGCTTGTTCGAACCGCTTTTTTCGGAAAACGACGCGATCATCAGCGACGCACTGAACCATGCCTCCATCATTGACGGTGTACGGCTCTGCAAAGCCAGGCGTTACCGCTATGCCCATGCGGACATGGCGGAACTGGAACGCTGTCTGCAGGAATCGCAGGCGCAACGCTACCGCATCATTGCCACGGACGGCGTCTTTTCGATGGACGGAAATGTAGCCCCGCTGGATAAGATTTGCGCGTTGGCCGAGAGATACAACGCCCTGGTGATGGTAGACGAATCACATTCCGCCGGCGTTGTCGGCGCAACAGGTCACGGCGTAGCCGAGCAATTCGGCGTGTACGGACGGGTTGACATCGTCACCGGCACCCTGGGCAAAGCCTTTGGCGGCGCCCTGGGAGGCTTCACCACCGGACGGAAAGAAATCATTGACCTGCTGCGCCAGCGCTCGCGCCCCTACCTGTTCTCCAACTCCCTGCCGCCGGCTGTTGTCGGCGCCGGTATGGAAGCCTTCGCGATGCTGAAAGAAAGCAACGAACTGCATACGAAATTGAGCGATAACGTGATCTATTTCCGTGACCGGATGCTGGCGGCCGGCTTCGACATCAAACCGACCCAGTCCGCCATCTGCGCCGTCATGCTGTACGACGCCCGGCTGTCGCAGGAATTTGCCTCCCGGATGCAGCAGGAAGGCATCTATGTGACGGGATTCTACTATCCGGTTGTACCCGAAGGACAGGCGCGTATCCGCGTCCAGCTATCCGCCGGACATGCAAAGGAGCATATCGACAGGGCTGTTGCCGCGTTTATCAAAACAGGAAAAGAACTGCATGTCATACGCTGAATGTGTAACGTTTTGATTTCGGCCATGCAACCCAGCAATTTTCACAGTCATTGCACTTTTTGCGACGGACGGAGCCATCCGGAAGAGTATGTCACATCCGCCCTCTCCCGGCATTTTCGCGCCTACGGTTTTTCGTCACATTCGCCGTTGCCGTTTGAAACCTGCTGGAACATGCCGGTCGGCGACATGCCCGAATACCTCCGCGAAATCGAGCGCCTGAAAGTCAAGTACAGCGGACGGATCGAAATCTATCTGGGATTGGAAATTGATTATTTAGACAAGACCTACCATGCGTCGATCCCGTATTTTCAATCGCTGCCCCTGGATTATCGCATCGGTTCCATCCATTTCCTGCCCTGGCGTACCCCCTTGACGGAAGATCACATGACCGCTATTGACGGCGCGTACGACATATTCGCCCAAACCGTCCGGGAACGGTACCGGGGAGACATCCGGCTTATCACGAAAGATTATTTCGAGTCTACCCTGCAAATGATTGACGCGGGCGGAATCGACATCGTCGGACATATGGACAAGATATATATGAACGGAAGCCTGTATCCCGGATTCGACCGGTCGGCCGATTGGTTCCGCAAACCATTCGAGGCCTGCATCGACCTGATTGCGGAAAAGGGTCTTATTGTGGAAATCAACACCAAAAACCGCTCGCGGAAACAACAAACCTATCCGCATACGGACACGCTGAAACAGCTGCTCCAACGCCATATTCCCATTATGGTGAACTCCGATTGCCACGTCCCCGACTTCGTGAACGACGGCCGCGAAGAAACGCTGGCCTTGCTGAAAGAAACAGGTTTCCGCACGACGCGCGAATTGACGGCCGGCGTATGGCAGGACATCGCCATCGAATAAACAGACATTTATATTATTATATGATGATACCTTTCAAACCGATTACGATCGAGGATAAAGCCGTTATTACAGCCTGTACGTATCAAAGTCATATGCAGAACTGCGACTTTTCGTTTACCAACATGTGCAGTTGGCGTTTCCTGTATGATAGTGAATTTGCCGTCGTGAATCAAATGCTGCTGATTCGATTCCAATTCGAAGACAAAGGGAAAAGGCATAAAGTATACATGCTGCCGGTCGGTAACGGAGACTTCCGGCAAGCCATCGGACTGCTCGAAGAAGACGCCCGGGCAGACGGACGTCCGCTCCGGATGCTCGGTGTCACGCCGGACGGGAAAGAGGAACTGGAAAAATACTTCCCGTCGGAATTTAAGTATATCCCCGAACAGGATTATTTCGATTACATCTACCTGCGCAGCGACTTGCAACAGTTGACAGGGAAAAAGTATCAGGCCAAACGCAATCATATCAATAAATTCAAAAACAGATACCGCTATGTCTACCTGCCCATCACGCCGGAGCTTGTGCCGCTTTGCCTGGAACTGGAATGTAAGTGGTATCAGGCCAACCATACCGCGGAAGACGCCGATGCGTTGAATCACGAAAACCGTTCGATGATCTTTGCCCTGAATCATTTTAAGGAACTGGACTTGACGGGTGGAGCCATTTGTGTGGACAACGAGATCATCGCTTTCAGCTACGGTTCGCCGATCAATCACCGCACCTTCGGCGTGCACGTAGAAAAGGCCAATATCCGGTACGACGGCATCTTCAGCGTGATCAACCGCGAATTTGCATCCCGTATCCCGGAACAGTTCCTCTACGTCAACCGCGAAGAAGACCTGGGCATTCCCGGACTGCGACAATCCAAACTCTCTTATCATCCGACGATTCTCCTGGAAAAACATACGGCCATCAAAAGACGATGAAGATAATTAGGAATGATGAATCCGTTAGAGAAATGAAACAGCAGGTAATTGACTTATGGAAGACGTCGTTTGAGGATACGGACGATTTTATACGCCTCTATTTCGAGCGCGTATACAGGGAGGAACACACGCTGACCCTCCGGGAAAACGGCCGGATGATCTCGGCGTTGCAGATGCTTCCCTACGAAATAACGTACCGCGGCGCTACGGTTCCGGCGGCCTACATCTGTGGCGTCTGCACCCTGCCCTCCGAGCGCGGCAAAGGCCGGATGAACCGCTTGATGCTTCAGGCAATGGATGTGATGCGCGACCGCAACTACGCGCTCACGGTATTGATCCCCGCCTCCGACCGGCTTTTCGATTATTATGAACGTTTCGGATACACAAAAGCCTTTGATTATTCGCTGGAAACACATCACCTTTCCGCCATGCCGCCCGCGCCTTCGTCCTGCCGGGTTATGCCGCACAGGGACGTTCCGCCGGATACGCTCTACGCTTACTTTGACCGCAAACAGCGGGAGCGCGTCTGTGCCGTGCTGCATACGGCATACGACTGGGACACCATCCTGCTGGACTGCCTGGCCGACGGTGGCGACGTATGGGTAGCCCTCCGCCGGGACGGGCAGCCCGAAGGGTTGGCGCTGGCCGTCCCGACCGGCAAAGATACGGTGTATATCAAGGAAATTCTTTACGAACAAGCCGACATCAAGGATACGCTCATCCGGCACATCCTGACCCACTTCCACCGGCAAACGGCGCAGGTGCGCATCCCCCCCACCCTATCCGGCGCCCGCTCCTGCGGCATGGCACACAGCCTCGACCGGCAACCATACGACCTGCGACAAGGTTGGATGAACTTGATGCTTGATTAATTTGTTTGCGCCGGGATGAGAATGGAGAATTGAGAATTGAGAATTGAGAATGAAATCTTTGAATCTTTGAATTGTTGAATCTTTAAATCTTTTAAATCTGTATGCTATCTTGAAATTTTTTTCTCTTTTTTCTTTGTCTTTACAAAAAACCTGTTACCTTTGCCGTTATAATAATTAAATGTATATGCAACGGTACGCAGATTTTGGAAAATACACAACTCGACCCCTCCAAAAGAGTTTTGAAGCGTTAATGAGGGGGCTTGATTTAACATTTCGCCCGCCGATAGCTATGAACACACAGGGTTCATCCGCCCAACGGTCATTTTACAACCTTTCGCCAACGGGCGAAAACCTCAGCGAACGTTTTTCTTATTTTCAGCCCGGCGGAACTTCCCGCTGCTTCAAAAAACGTTTTTCAGTCCGGCGGAACTCTCCGACGAGTTCAAAAATCATTTTTCAGCCCGGCGGAACTCTCCGACGAGTTCAAAAATCATTTTTCAAGCCGGCGGAACTTCCCGACGAGTTCAAAA
>JAITPV010000092.1 GCA_031289275.1 Tannerella sp. | reverse complement strand
TGAACTTGTGCTTGTCCACCAGGCTCTCCTTGATGACCACATAACGCTTGCGTACCGTGTCGCGCGCCTTGTAAACACTGCCGAAACCGCCTTTGCCGATGCGGTCGGAATCCGGGTCGTACTGATAACGGTTTAAAAATTCTTCGTGCGTCATAGTTATCCTGTTTTTATCATTTTGCATTGAGGGCAAGCCTGAATCCGACATCCGGTTTATTCTCATAATAATCCGGACTTACTCCGGAACTGATGTGGTCGGCAAAAAACATATTATGGATGTTCATGAAACTGCCGCCACGCCGGACTTCTGCGGTAGGGCCTCCGGTCATAAGAAGATTCATTTCATCGCTGTAAAAGTCATCAAACTTGCTCCATTCGCATATTTCCCAAACGTTTCCGCTCATATCATATATTCCCAATTCATTGGGTTTTTTTGTACCTGTTTTGTGGACACGTTTATCTGAATTAAAAACATTCCACGATACATCAACAACGTTATTACTGCCGCTATACCTGTATCCTTTGCTTAATTTCCCGCCTCGTGCAGCATATTCCCATTCGACATCAGTAGGCAAACGATATTTTTTGCCGGTTTTCCCATTCAGGCGTTTAATAAACGCCTTTACATCCATCCAATCCACATTAGTGACCGGCAGACTGTCACCTTTCACCTTCGATGGATTTTTACCCATCACGGCCGTCCATTGGGCTTGGGTTACTTCATAACGACCGATATGAAAATCGGCCACTTTTATACGTTCCGGTTCGTTGTCAGGCATTCCGGCAGGCTTCATTAAAAATATACCCCCCTTTACCAAAACCATATCTATGGCAGGAATTTTATTCTGGGCAAATCCTGACATCACGGATAAACAAAATAAGCATCCAACGAGGAGTTTATTATGCCTTACTTTCAGCCCGGACAGACAGCGATCCGTCGGTTGCCGTTCATTGTATCTCATCATGCTCATTTTTTCAAGGGTTTGTAATCGTTTGATCGGTGGAATCCGTATCCGCATCGTTTTTTTCTTCAGGCAAAACGGGTGTTTCCTTTTCTTCCTTCAGTTTCCCGTCACATACTTTTATTTGCTTCACTACATGCGTTCTTTTACCGCTTCTGTCGGAACCCGGCACAACCGATAATGCCTGCGAATACGCATTTTTAGCCATTTGATAATTCCCCTGTTTGCAATAGTTGTCTGCCCGTTTCAGGAATCGGTCATATTCGGCCATCCATTTCTGCGTTTCGGATGACGGCGAAGGAGCAGGAGCGTTTTCGACCCGCTTGATTGGTTGTTTCCCGCCGTTGCCGCTTTGAAGTGTTCCCCACCAATAAGCGCCGCAGGCCAGTAATACGATCAGCAGGAAAGAAACGATCCCCCATTTCCACTTGCCCGACTGTTTCCGGTGTTGCACCGGTTGGCCTCCTAAAAGAATATCCGGTTCTTCGCCCGCAAGCAACGTCGCTTCCGTGTCGTCGCCGGTTGTTTCGGGAAGCGTTTCTTCGGCCACCGCTTCGGCTACCGGAATCAGGTACGCCGAAAAATTGTCTTTCGAGCGTCCCCGGCAGGCGCGATGGATTTCTCCGATTTTGGCCTTGTCGTCCGTGTCCTTTGCAAGGATGTCGCACAGCGTGCTGTCGCTGATTTGCTCCGGTATGCCGTCGGAACACAGGAAAAAGTAATCGCCCGCCTTCACGTCGTCCGTCTGCCGGATGTCCGCCTTGCTGCGCGACGTCTGATGCGGCTGCATTGCCCGCGTAATGACGTTTCGCTTGGGGTGATGCACCGCTTCTTCCGGCGTGATGATGTCCGCCTGCAGCAAATCGTTTACCAGTGAATGGTCGCGCGATTTGTACCGGATCGCCATCTCGCCGTTTTCCCTTCGCAGATGGTATATCCGGCTGTCGCCGATATGCGCCATCAAGGCTCCCCGGCAGTTCAGGTAAAGGAAGGTCAGCGTCGTGCCCATTTTCTTCCCACCGTCGGGCGCCGCGTCTTTTTCGTCCAATTGTTCATACGCCTGTTCCAGCGCCTGCCGGAACACGTCTTCGTCGAAATCGTCGGGGCGCACCGGTTGCAGGAATCCGGCAAAACTCCGGCACACGCTTTGACTGGCTACTTCGCCGTTCTGATGGCCGCCAATGCCGTCGCATACCAGAAAGAAGGCGTTCCGGACGGTTGCTTTTCCGCAGGCCGGGAAGATCGTGTCTTCGTTGGGGTTGCTCCCCCCGCCGGTCTCGTTCAGGGCGTAAGGTTGATTAAGTCTGATTTGTATCATTTCAAAAGGTGTTTAGAATATTCAATATTGCCCCTAATCGTGTAAACCGCATCCCGATAGGGATGCATAGCCCGGTAGAAATCGTCATACACGCCCCTGACCCCGCATGCCGTAGGTATGCAACTCCGTCTTTTCGGGTGGCATACCTGACGGCATGCCGGTAGATGCAAACAAATCCTTTTTCTACCGAGCTACGCAGTCCTAACGGACTGCAAAACCATGCGAGTATGAATTTTAGATGTAACATGAAGTATTGTTAAAGGTCTTTATTCGAGAATAAATTGATACGTTGTATGTCCGATTCTCACCAGATCGTTCAGACAGAGAACCACCGTTTCGTTTTTCCCGATCCGGTCGCCGTTGTGATACGTTCCGTTCCGGCTTCCGGCATCCGACAAAAGATGCTCGAACGTGTCGTCTCCTTTCACTACCAATTCAATCCGGGCGTGCACACGGCTCATAAATTCGTCCGCCGTATCTATTTGAATCGAACTCTGGGGGCCGCGCCCGAGGGTATGGACGCCTTTTTTCAGGATAATCATCCGGGGTTCGGCGGGAACATCTCCCCCGGTCCGGACTAATATGCCCGGTCGGGAGAGCCTCTTGTTCGAAAGATTGACCGGCATGTCCGTCGCAACGGAATCATCCTCTGCAGGAGGCCGTTGCGACGCCGCGACCGGCGGATGGAGCGGCGCCGCGGGATAGGCGCTTGCATCTCCCGCGTGTTGGCACTTCGGACACACAATTGTTCCCTTGTATTGCGGATCCATGAATAGAATCACTTTACACTTCGGACACATCAACTTTTTCATTTCGATCTCCGGAAATTGGGTAATCGTACCCTGAAACCGGCACCGGGGACATGTCAACGACTGGCTTTCGCTCGTCTTACGGACGCTTAATCCCGTATGGCAGGACGGACACCTGACAGCTGTTTTTTCCATAGCTTTTTCCTTTTACCATACATTGTTTCATACCGTATAATCCTCCACAGGAGCATTGTTCGTGTAATCGGGCAGTTGATTGTCTGCCAGATAGGATTCTTCCGTGTACTCCTGCGGCGGGCTTTCATGCAGGTAGGGTTCTTCCGTATGCGCTGCCGGCTGCTGGGCTTCCTGCAAATGGTTTACGTCGTCGTGCGTGATCCCGTAACTCGAAAGATCCTCCACATCCGGATTTTCGGTTCCGTTATCCACCACGCCGTAATCAATGATCCCGTCCGCATCCACATCAATCAAAAGACCCTCATGGCCATCCACCCTGATCGGCGCTACTGCCACCAGTTGTCCGTCAATTTCCGTATATTGGATGCCGCCTAACACTTCCACTTCTCCCGTGGTGTCCGTATCGCCACCGGTCACGTCGTCCGGGTTCACCGGTATCTGTTCCTCTGTTTCTGCTTCTCCCGTAGCCGCGGAACCGCCGACGACAACTTCTGCCGTCTGCTGTTCCCCCGTGGCCGGCTGATCCGTGGCGGCTGCATGGCCGGCCGTTTCCGCTGCCGGATGCCCCTGTTCCGATTGATGTTCCGCAGTCTGTTGAGACGTCTCCACATGTTCTCCGGCCCCTTCATGATTTGTTTGATGGGCATCGTCGAGATTGTGATAAGGATAATTACCAAAAGAATCTCTATATTCGGGAGAAAGATTCGCCCATTCCCCACCATAGAAAGTGCCATAATATCCTTCAGGATGGTTCTCATCACCGGAATAATAAAAAACTCCGGGCGCCCCTACCTCGTTTCTTGCTGCTGCAAAACTCTGTTCAAAGTTCATATCCGGTGTGAGATTATGCGCAACAGGCACTTCCGCACCATTGAATTCATCTGCGGAAACAACTTGGTGTGGCGGACGATCTTCATGAACGCCTTCCTCCTGATGTTCGGTAGTGAATCCCATAACTAAGGCTGCACCGGCCGCGCCGGCAACCGCGCCGCCTGCAACGGAAGCCGCCTGTTTGAACCGCCCGGACGACTTGTCCGTACTTTTTTCTTCCTGATTCACCCCGTCGCCTGTCGGCGCACCGGCCGGTTGAATCGCTTCATTCGCGTTTGTCTCTACGCGCGTTTCTACATTTTCAAAATCAATCTTTTTTTCCATTATATCTGTTTTTAATAAATAATTATTTGCTCGTTTATTCACTTGCGACGGCAAAGAAAAACAAAAGATCCGCCGCTCCGCTCACCTGCAACGCCGTATTGTATGAACGGCGGCAGTTTGTGTGACCAACCCCGCCGGTTTCGGTGACAGGCTGATTTTTTATCTTACGCATTAAACTTGCGTTTGCAATACGGACACTGTCCCTGTCGGCGAAGCCCTTCCCACGGCACAGGCCCGAACGATCGCTTGCAGTCCGGACAGGCATAGTCCATCTTGAACTGTTCGTCCAGTTCGAAAATCCGCTCCGGGATTCGTTCCATTTCCTTGGCGCCCCACATCGAACCTCCCACCATGGCTAACGCAGAAAGCGCCGCCCCGACAATCATCGTGACGGGGTCTCGACCGGCGATTGCCACTAAAATACCGGGAGCCGCCATCGGCAACGAACGTTTCAGCATCATTTTACCCTGGCTTTGCGACTGGGTTTTGAGTTTGGTCTTGCTGTACGTTTCATACACCGCCTTCAACTGATGAAAAGCCTGCGTAAATTCGGCGTCCGACAGGGGGATTTGCGCCAAAACCTCTCCGACGTTCAACACGCAGTCCGGGCCAAGCAACACCCGGTCGCGTAACCCGATCTTTTTCTTTTTGACCGCTTTCCCGTTCACATATGTTCCGGCCTTCGAGTCAAGGTCTTCGATATACAACCCGTCCGCTTCCTTGGTCAGTCGGGCATGCCTGCGGCTGACATACTGGCCGGAAACAGGGATATCCCCTTCCCGGCCTACGATCCATTCTTTTTTATTTTCCATTTTGTTATTTGTTTGTGCCGTACAATTCCTTTAATTCCTTCAATGCGCTTTTCGCGGCGGACAGCGTGAACAGCTTGCCGGTCGCTTCGTCGTATAATTGCAGGGTTTGTTTCAAAAGGTCAATCTTATACACGTAGTCCGGATTGATGATCAAACTTTTCCCGATCCGCACAAAACGGAGCGTGTCCTTTTTCATATGGGCTTCCAAATGGGTTTTCATGGCGCCCAAGCCAAAAGTGAACACCAATTTTTGCCCGCTCGTCAAATACAGGTTGGTGTAATTCTTGTCCGCTTCAAAATAAGCAATCCGCGACAGCGCAATCCTGAACAGCGTATCGCGCGAATTGAAATAGACATATTTTTCCATAGGGTTACTGTTATCGGTTATTTTTCCAGTTCATGATCACCATATCGTCCTCGAATTTGCCCCACATCACGGGGATTTGTTTCCCGCCGGTCTGTTCTTCCACCCGTGGCCGTACAAAATCGTACAGTTCTTTCGCCGTAATCATCCGGTCTTGGTTGGCATCGGCGCCCCCCTTCAATCCGGCAATCAGGAAAAAGGTAAACGCTCCGTTATGCAGTGACGACGATTCCCTGGAGTTTTGATCGGAGCGGGAGGAGAGGAACAGCAGGACGCGAGAGTCTGTGTGTCCGCCGGAGGGCGGAGCCGACGACGAACCGGACGTCCGGAAAGAGCCTGACAAACACGCATCGGCAAAAATCAGTTTCCGTTGGGCGTTAGCTTCCTTGAACAGCGTTTGCACGGCGTTGGATGTTATATCCGTATCATGGACAAAGAAACGGTCGGCATTGCCGTGTCCGCTGAAATAGAAAAGGATCACATCCTCCGGCCGGCTTTGGGCAAACAGTTCCTTCGTCACCCGGAGAATCTGTTCCTTCGTCGCCTGC
>JAITPV010000045.1 GCA_031289275.1 Tannerella sp. | reverse complement strand
GTTTCCAATCCAGTGTCCGGAGAAAGAACACCGCGCCCAGCATGTCGAACACATACCCCGACGACATCGTTAAAACGGTATCCGTCTTCACCCGTTCCGGTGTGTACTGGAGGGTGTGCACGTGCGTGCGATCCCTGTCCGGGTACGAAAACGTAATCTCGTCGGTCAGGCAATACCCCCCTTCGTTCGTGTGCTTCGAGCTATACATCAGCGCATAGTCCGGCGCATAATAACAATCAATCGTATCCCTCATCTTATAAACGGAGTCGAAGAATTTGGTTGTCCGGAACGTCAGCCGGTACCTCGACGCGTTCCGTCCCTGATACGTCGACGGTCGGAAGGACAGTTTGCCTTCGCCGGCGCGCGACATCAGGATGCCCCACTTGAAAAAGACCTCATAGGTAACTTCTTCTCCATTGTTCAGCGACATACATTGAGGCCGGTATTGCGCCTGCACGACCGACGCCTGGAAGAGCAGGACAACGCACAGCCACCGCCGGCCGCCCTCAGAACCTCGGCGTGCTGCCGCCCATGCCGCCGAAACCACTCGACTGGCTGTTCGAACGTTGTTGGCCTTCTTCTTTGTAGTTGCGTTTTTTCTTCGTGACATCTTTTGGTTTGTTTTTCGTTATTTCCAGCGGTTTTTGCCTCAGTTGCAGCCCGGACAACACATTCCAGGTCTCTTCGATCTCAAAATTGACCGGGATCTGGTAAGAGCGGGGGGCATAGAATACTTCTTCAGGCTGTTGTTTCAGGGCATAATTGCCCGTGTCCCATATCCCGTTCCCGTTCGTGTCCAGCACGATGCGGGCATAGTAAGTCTCCGGTTTCAGGTTCATGAAAAGCGCTCCGCCGTTTTGCACCGGCGCTTTCCGTACCGGCGCATCGCTCGTGTTCAGTAATTCCACAAACGCAGGCGTTTCAATGCCTTCGATGCCGAGGAAAAGGTGTCCGTATTCATCTCTCGCCTTGAATTGGAAGGTACTTAGAAACGCCTCGTTCCATTTCCCGTACAGACTGTATATGCTTGCCGAATCCACGCTCAGGCGATAATTTTCGCCATACTGCCAGGATCGTTCGATGTAGAATTTCAGGATGTTGAAGCTGTCTTGCCGGAAGGTAAATTCGACCGGCGTCCAGAGCGTATCCTGTTCCTGTTCCAGCACGAAATGTGCTTTCTCCAAACCGGGCACGGGTTCCTGAAACGTAACGGCGAGGGTGTCGGACAGGTCTACCTTGCCCGACACCTGCAGTTGCATGGAAAGAAAGTTGCCCGCTACCGGCTCTTCCTTTTTCGATTTTTTCTTATTGACGGCGGGACGCTGGCGCATGGACAAATGGATCGTATCGGTTTGCGGCTGCGGTATGTTGAACGAATCGCTTTTCAGATACGAGACCTTCAGATGCAGTGTGTCCTTTTTCCAGACCGTCGAGTCGGCAATCCAGTAATTCAGTGTCGCGCCGCCATCCGTTTTTTGCGTAAGATACCAGTCCTGTCGGGGCGGCTCGCCGTCCAGCAGTTCCACTCCCGGCAACGAATCCACCGGGGCATTGAACTTCAGTGCAAAAAGGTTTTCCTGTGTCCGTTCGGGGCGTAGCATGTACTGGCGCCGGAATTTTTCCTTAAAAAGGCACAGCACAATGTCATCCGGCATAAAACGGGTATATTCCACCATCCGGATCGTATCTACCGTCAGCGAATCCTTCCAGAGAGTATCCATGCGGATGGCGGGTTCAAAAGTCGGCACAACGATGGAATCGTGAAAAGCAATCTCTTCGCCCGGCTGGTCGAACAGGTAATCGCGGTTTGCGTCGTTCAGTGCATACAGGCGGTAGCTCCCTTCGGCAATGTTGCGGATGATAAACCGTCCCCGGTCGTTCGTCTTGGAGGTACGGAAAAAGGGCTGCGTCGTAAACGCCGAATCCGCCAAATCCGGATGCAGTCCCACCATGATATTCGGCATCGGCTCCAGGTTTTCGGCATTCAGCACGACGCCGGAGATTTCGAGCGAATCAATCCTGTCGCCGGTAGAAAAAGCGAAACTGAAATTTTCTATGGCGTTTTTTTCGTTGTTGTCTGAGATGGAACCGGTAAAATCGATGGTATACGTCACGTTGGGCACCAGCGTATCATTCAGTTCGACAACAACCTTTTTCCCCATCGGCCGGATGACCGGCAGATTCTTTTGCGGCGGTGTGATGATCACATTCTCCGAGGGACGTTCGATCTGGATCAATTCGTCGAACGTGATTTCTATTTTCTTTCCGGTATAGTTGACAGCGTGCAGTTTCGGCGTACTGCTCAAGAAGTGGGGCGGATCTTCATCATACGGTCCGCCGTTGGGCGAAGCCATATTGGCGCACGACGACACGAGCGCAAGCAGGGAAAAAGCCGTCCACAGCAGCATCACCGGATGGTTATACGTATATTTCATCATGTGAATCGTCTCATTTGCGGACAAAAATAGGAAAAAGCATCGAAACCGCCCGTATTCTTTCGGAAATTAGTTGTTTTTTATACTTTGAATCATCGGATTGTTGAATTGTTGAATGAAAAAAGGCGTCCGGCACAAGCCGGACGCTCTCATTTACGGACGACGACCGGCGATGACGCGACAGACGATCAAAACAATGACCAGCACGCCGAATAGCGCCATCAGAATCATTTTTTTTGTCGTGTCGGCAAATTCGGTTGTCCCGATTAAACCGAATACTATGGCGGAAAGCATCAATGAGGCATCCACCAAATCTTTATTTATTTTCATACCTCCAATCCTCATTTTTCCTCATTTTCTTCATTATCCGGCTTGCCGAGTGATTTCAGTATCCCGAATAATCCAACACATATGCACACCAGCACAATGGCTATTTTCAGGTAATCGTTCGCAATAATCGTACTGCAGGCGAACACACATCCCACGATGATGAGCAGGAGGTATAAAATCTTTTTGAACTTGTTTGATTGTTTTGTTTCCATCTTAATTTGATTTTAAATAAATAACATAATGGCACATTCATCCGCCACGGACGAATGTTTGCCGTAAATACACGCCTAACCGGAAAGATTCACCCTGGAATCTTCCGGTATAAAAAAGCGCGTTTCAAATCAAATAAGAAGTCGCCGCAAAGTGTAGATATAATATCCCCTGCGACTGAGAAGCGTAAAATAATTAGCGGTTTGACCATCGGAAACGGCTTCGGACACTTTCCGAAGCCGGTTTTCTCCTTTGAGGCGAATCAATAGAAAGGCTTTCTCATAGCCTCGCAACGTTCGTATCGGCACCGTGTTGTTAACCCATTGCACCGTTCGTCGGGGAAGAACGCACATACGGCCTTTCAGTTCGTTACTCAGTATCTCCAGCCGGTGTCCCGTGTCTGTTGCATCCCGTTGTTCCGTCAAAAAATCTCCCCCGGTCACAACAGACAACAAAACTTCCTTCTCCGGCTCTGTCCATACGTCCACAAGCAAGATACCCGTAAATAACGCCCAAGCAAACAACCACTTTTTCATCCTGAGTATAAGCTAAACCTCTATTCCTGCCGGATCATTTCCTTTGCAAACGGAAATGCCAGAATCTCTACCGGGCCTAATAATCCGGACGGTTGCAGTGGCGAATCGGCTTGCCAGGGATTGGCATTCACCCATGTTTTCCGTTCTGCTTCCGGGAGTTGCTGATCGCCGATCAAGCGATTCTTCCAGTTATTGACGACCGTCACCTCCAGGGTGTTTTCGCCCTTCTTCAGCGCCCCGGTAACATTCACCCGGTAGGGCGTTGTCCATACGCCGCCGACCGGCTGTCCGTTTACAGTGACTTTGGCCATGACCATCACATTCCCCAAATCAATATAATATAGTTGCTTTTCCGGTAATTCTTCCAGTGCGAACGTCGTCCGGTAACTGGCCGTTCCGGAGAAATGCCGGATACGCTCGTCGGTCGAAGTTGCCCAATCCTGTAGATCCGTGAAAAGAACCGGTTCGTCAGGTCCGCGCTTTCCTTTTTCAAACTCAACCTGCCAGGGCGTCGTCACAGTCAGCAACACTTCTTTTGCCGGGAAATTTTCTTTTGAAACTGTTGCGGGCGGAGTTCCGTTTTTGCGGAAAACAACAAATCCGCTTTCGTTGGCTTGCAGTTCGATCGGCACGGTTGTCGCTGTTTTTGTCGCGCTGAATGCAGGCAAAAAGCGGATTTCTTCCGTCAACGGATTCCACCATTCCGGCGCTTTCCCCGTGACGCGAAATTCCGGACGGACAGTTACCGTCTGATTACTCTGGTTGGATACGAAGTAGATGTCTCCATCCGGCAATGCCCGGTGGATAAAGAGTACCGGACTTTCCGGATCGTTCGCCAGGCTGAAATCCGGAACCGTCTGCAAGGCTGCAAAGACCTCGCTGATGGAGTGCCCGTCGGCAAAGACCTTGCCGTTCCCGAAGGTGCGTATTTTTTCATTTCCTGCACCCCATAATGCGGCAGCCAAGGATTCGATTTCCTGATCGGCCTGAGGATAACCGGCCAGGCTTGGCGAGTGTTTCGGCGCAGGCCCTAAAACAGTCAGCCCTTCGTTCACCAAATCATGGATTTTCCGTAATACTTCCGGACGCATCGTTTCCAGAGGCGGCAATACCAGCAGACGGTATTGCATGCCGTCCGGCAGGGTCAGTTTACCGTCTTTTACCGAGGAGCGGGTCAGTAACACTTCCGCATTTATGTAATCGTAAGAATAGCCTTTCGGAAGTTCCGGCGTACGAATCCCGGTCATTTTCGGCGCGTCTTCGCCGATAAAATAGGCGACGTCAGCCACATATAATCCCTGTTGCAGCATGAAGTTACACCGTTTCAGGTAATTGATAAAGAGATCCATCTGACTGAACCAGGTATTTTTGCGGTTAAACTCATTTCCGAACCACGCATCCAGTCCCGGCTCCCGGTCTTCAAAAGGCTGATGGATATAGACATGTAACAAGGTCGCGTTTATGCCTTCGGTGAAGAAGCGGTCTACGCGCTGCTTCATGATATTGGGATAGCGGCTGAACACGGGGCCGCCACTCGTACATGATTCCGCCCACACTTTGCGTTTACCGTAAATATGTGCGCACGAGGCAGCCGCCCGGTTCTCAATATCGCCCAACTCGCCTTCGCTCCAGAACTCGCCGGCAATTTCGTCGGACTGCCCGCCGTATTGCAAAAACTCGCCGGGGAATCCCCAATGTCCGTAATTTTCGAGCCAGGTGGTTAACCCGTGTTGATTGCTGATTTCACGCAATCCGCCCACATATTCGTATGAAACTCTGTCTGCTACCATGCGGCGCAAATCCCAAAGGAAACGATCGGATATATCCGGCGATCCTACGACCACGCCTTTCAGTACCGGAAGGTAAGGCACCGGACTGTATCCGTAAACGCTTTCGAATTGTTCGATCAGCCCGTCCGTCCAGTTTTGTCCTCCGGTTTCATAACTGTCTTCTACCACTATCTTGAAACTTTTGCGGTCTTCGGCCGGAATGCGGCGTAAAATCTCCCCGATAAACGCATTAAAATGGGTTGCGACGTGTTGTTTACTCAGTTTGTCGATTTCCAGTCCGGTGCCTTCCGGCGATGCCGGGCTGTTCGTCACGCCGGTCGGGAGCATCGCTGTGCGCGAAACAATCCAGTCGCCTTCGGGCACGTCCCATTCCAGCAGGCC
>JAITPV010000034.1 GCA_031289275.1 Tannerella sp. | reverse complement strand
TATCTACTTTTGCCGGACAATTATCAACGACTATTTTAATTCAATTTATGGCAAATGTGATTAAGATTCGAAAAGGGTTAGATATCAATCTGAAAGGAAAGGCTGTCAAGACGCTGATGGAGGTTGGAACATCAGCAAGCTATGCCGTAGTTCCGGATCATTATGACGGTATTACGCCCAAAGTGTCCGTTCGTGAAGGCGACAAAGTCAAAGCCGGTTCGGCGCTGATGACGGACAAAAATTTTCCCGAAATCAAGTTTGTTTCACCCGTAAGCGGAACGGTAACGGCTGTGAACCGCGGTGAAAAACGCAAGTTATTAAGTATTACAGTTCAGCCGGACGCTCAAATCGAGTACGAGCCTTTGGACATAAAACCCTTGTCGGCCTGTACGGACAGGGAAATCAAGGCGATACTCCTGAACGCCGGTATGTGGCCATACATTAAGCAACGCCCTTACGACCGGGTAGCCCGTCCGGACGAAATGCCGCGGGACATTTTCATCACTGCGTATAATTCGGCCCCGTTAGCTCCCGATTTCGATTTCATTGCCGCCGGCGAGGAAGACGCTTTTCAGGTTGGCGTGGATGCCTTAGACCGGTTGACGATGGGGCAAGTATATGTAGGCGTGAAAAAAGGCGCCGCCGTGCGTCCGCAAGGCGTAGAAACCGTTGAATTGGACGGCCCCCATCCGGTGGGCAATGTCGGCGTGATGATCAACCGCATAAAGCCGGTCAACAAAGGCGAGGTTGTTTGGACGATAAACGCGGCGGATGTATTGTATATCGGACGGTTATTCCTGAAAGGCGTGACCGATTTCACCCGTGTGGTGGCGCTTACCGGTTCCGAGATGACGGAACGGGGGTATGTCAAAGCCATTGCCGGCTGCACCGTCGATAGTCTGGTCGGAAGGAAAGTATTGGACGGAGGCGGGCACAAACGCCTTATCAGCGGAAATGTGCTGACCGGAACCAAAGTAAGCCGCGAGGACTATCTGGGAGCATACGACAATCAGATCACGGCGATTCCGGAAGGCGACGACGTGAATGAATTTATCGGCTGGCTCACTCCCGGATTCGGCAAATACAGCGTAAGCCGTTCCTATCTCACCTGGCTGGCGGGCAAAGCGAAAGAATACATCCCGGATGCGCGTATCCGTGGCGGAAAACGCGCCATGATCATGTCGAACGAATATGACAAGGTATTCCCGATGGATATTTTTCCCGAATACTTGTTGAAAGCCATCATCGCCTTTGACATAGACAAAATGGAGAATCTGGGCATCTACGAAGTGGCTCCGGAAGATTTTGCGTTGTGTGAATTTGTGGACACGTCCAAGATAGAAATACAGCAAATCGTCCGCAACGGACTGGATTTGTTGTATAAGGAAATGAATTAATAACTATAAAAATAAAGTAGATTGAAAGCGTTAAGGAATTATCTCGACAAGATTAAGCCCCACTTTGAGAAAGGCGGAAAGCTGGCGATGTTCCGTTCTGTTTTTGAGGGTATGGAGTCCTTTTTATTCGTTCCGAATACCACCTCAAAATCGGGCGTACATATTCACGACAGCATAGATTCAAAGCGAACGATGACCATCGTGATCATCGCCTTGCTGCCGGCGTTGCTTTTCGGCATGTATAATACCGGCTACCAGCATTATCTGGCAATCGGCGCGAATCCGGGTATTTGGATGACATTTCTGTACGGGCTTCTGGCCGTATTGCCGGTGATTGTGGTTTCGTATGCGGTAGGATTGGGCATTGAGTTTACGGTAGCCCAGATGAAGCATGAGGAAATACAGGAGGGATTTCTGGTATCCGGCATCCTGATTCCGATGATTATACCGGTAGATACGCCTTTGTGGATGATAGCGGTAGCAACCGCGTTTGCCGTCATCTTTGCCAAGGAAGTGTTCGGCGGCACAGGGTATAATATATTTAATGTAGCGTTGGTGACACGCGCCTTTCTGTTTTTTGCCTATCCGGCAGCCATGTCGGGCGATCAGGTGTTTGTCCGTACAGGCAGCACGTTCGGTCTTGGGGCGGGAACGGTAGTAGATGGATTCTCCGGAGCCACTCCGCTCGGACAGGTCGGTATCGCATCGAACGACCTGATCGGTTCGTTTCAGGCCGTAGATATTTTAGGGCGCCCGCTTACCCTGTGGGACGAGTTTATCGGACTTATACCGGGTTCCATCGGCGAGACGTCCGTATTGGCGATCCTGATTGGGGCGACGCTCCTGCTCTTCACCGGAGTAGCCGGTTGGAAAACCATGCTGTCCGTATTTATCGGCGGGATTTTCACGTCGGCCGTCTTTCATCTGGTCGGCACAACGGTAGCCATGTCCCTTTCCCCGTTAGATCACTTGTGCCTGGGAGGTTTTGCGTTTGGCGCCGTATTCATGGCGACCGACCCGGTGACTTCGGCACGCACCGAAACCGGCAAATACATATACGGCTTCCTTGTCGGGGCGATGGCGATCCTGATCCGCACCCTGAATCCGGGTTACCCCGAAGGAATGATGCTTGCCATCCTGCTGATGAACATATTCGCCCCGCTTATTGATTACTATGTGGTGGAACGCAATATCAGCCGCCGGTTGAAAAGAGTGGTAAAGTAACTTTATAATACATACGATAATATGAATAGAGACAGTAATCTATACACGATCATTTACGCTTCGGTGATGGTCGTACTCGTGGCGGTCGTTCTTGCATACACCTCTCAATCGCTAAGAAGTTTACAGAAGGAAAACGAGGATAACGACAAACGGCAGCAGATGCTGCGTTCCATCAACGTAACGGTTGCCGCATCCGACGCCAAAGCCCAATACGACGCATTGATTGCCGACGCCTTTCTGGTAAACGATAAAGGCGATAAAGTGGAAGGCGACGCCTTTGCAGCCGATGTCGTAAAATCCTTTGCGCAAAACGCATACCCCGTATTTGTGGCAAACGTGAATGGCGAAACAAAATACATTCTGGCTTTATACGGAGCCGGCTTGTGGGGGCCTATCTGGGGCTATATTTCAGTCAATGACGATAAAAACACCGTCTATGGCGCCGATTTCAGCCATGCCGGAGAAACGCCCGGATTAGGCGCCGAAATCGTTACGCCGGCCTTTAGCGGCCGGTTTGCCGGAAAACACATCTTCGTCAACAGCGAATTTAAATCCATCGCCATCGTGAAACCCGGAAAAAGCGTAGCCGGAAAGGATTACGTGGACGGTATTTCAGGCGGTACCATTACCAGTCAGGGCGTTGACAAAATGCTTTTCGACAGCCTGAACGGGTATGTTAGATTTTTAACCTCTCAAAACCAGTAAGAAAATGGGATTAGTATCAAAAAATAAAGAAGTACTGTTAGGCCCGTTGAGCAAGAATAATCCGGTGATTATTCAAATGTTGGGCATCTGTTCGGCCTTGGCGGTAACGTCCAAATTAGAGCCGGCCATCGTCATGGCGCTGTCCGTAACGGTAGTCGTCGCCTTTGCCAACGTCATCATTTCATTGCTCCGGAATACGATTCCCAACCGGATCCGTATCATTGTGCAGTTAGTCGTTGTCGCCGCATTGGTGACGATTGTCAGCGAAGTCCTGAAAGCCTTTGCGTATGAAGTAAACAAGCAACTGTCCGTGTTTGTAGGTCTGATCATTACGAACTGTATCCTGATGGGACGTCTGGAAGCCTTTGCCTTGGGCAACGGCCCCTGGAAATCGTTCCTCGACGGCATCGGCAACGGGTTGGGTTACGGCCTCATTTTAGTGATCATCGGATTTTTCCGCGAACTGCTCGGTTCCGGCACATTGCTGGGTTATCCGGTGATTCCGAAGGTATTTTACGATTGGGGGTATGTCAATAACGGACTGATGATTTTGCCGCCGATGGCTTTGATCGTCGTCGCGGTAATTATTTGGGCGCATCGTTCGAGGAACAAAGACCTCCAGGAAAATTAATGCTAACACATAAAAAAAATAAATAGTAGAATGGAAGAATTAATAAGCACATTCGTACGCGCGATTTTTGTAGATAACATGATATTTGCATACTATCTGGGTATGTGTTCCTATCTGGCGGTTTCCAAAAACGTAAAGACGGCTTTAGGATTAGGTATCGCGGTTACATTCATCCTTGTCTGTACATTGCCGATCAACTATATGCTCGAGAACTATGTCTTGAAAGAAGGCGCGTTAAGCTGGCTGGGCGCTCGGTTTGCCGACGTGAACCTGAGTTTCCTGTCGCTGATTTTATTTATTGCCGTGATTGCCTCGTTTGTGCAATTAGTGGAAATGGTCGTTGAAAAATTTGCTCCCGCACTGTATGCCTCGTTAGGTATCTTTTTGCCGTTGATAGCGGTAAACTGCGCCATTCTTGGCGGTTCGTTGTTCATGCAGCAAAAAGCCTTTGCCAATGCCGGCGTAGCTACGGTTTACGGACTGGGTTCCGGCATCGGATGGTTGCTGGCCATTATCGGAATGGCCGCCATCCGTGAAAAACTGGCCTATTCGGACATCCCCAAACCATTGAAAGGACTTGGTATTACGTTTATCATTACCGGCTTGATGGGCATCGGGTTCATGTGTTTTTCGGGACTTAAAATTTAATATTAACGCATTAACAAAGTGATAGAAATGATTATATTAATGTCTGGCGGACTAACGATTGCGACCGGAGCCGTTATCTTTTTATTGATTACGCTGATTTTGGTCGGCGCGTTATTGTTTGCCAAAGCGAAGTTGATCCCGTCGGGAAATGTCAAAATGGTTGTGAATGATGAAAGTGAATACGACGTGGCGTTAGGAGGCACCGTGTTAAACACGTTGCAGGCGCAGGGCATCTTTCTTTCTTCCGCCTGCGGAGGTAGCGGCAGTTGCGGCCAATGCCGCTGCCGGATTCCGGAAGGAGGAGGCAATATCCTGCCTACCGAAGTCGGATTCTTTTCCCGTAAACAGATCAAGTCGCACTGGCGGTTAGGTTGCCAAACCAAAATAAAGGAAGACCTCCGGATTCTGGTGCCCGAAGAAGTCTTTGGCGTGAAAGAATGGGAATGCACCGTAGTCTCCAACCACAATGTGGCTTCTTTTATCAAGGAATTTACGGTGAGACTGCCCGAAGGCGAAAAAATGGACTTTAAACCCGGTAGCTATGCACAGATCAAGATTCCGGCCTATGATTTGAACTTTACCGATTTCGCGGTGGACGAACGCTTCAAAAGCGAATGGGATAAATTTAAGATGTGGAACCTGGCCTGCCGGAACGACGAACCGACGATTCGCGCCTATTCCATGGCCAACTATCCGGCCGAAGGAAATATCATCACCCTGAACGTGCGCATCGCCACGCCGCCGTTCGACCGCAGTGCGGGTACATGGACGGCCGGAGTGAAGCCCGGTATCGGCTCTTCCTTCATCTTCAACCTGAAGCCGGGCGACAAAGTGATGATGTCAGGCCCCTACGGCGACTTCCACATCTTGGACACCAAACGCGAAATGTTGTACATCGGCGGAGGCGCCGGTATGGCTCCGCTTCGCGCGCACCTGTTGCATTTGTTCAAGACCCTGAAAACAACCGACCGCCAAGTATCTTACTGGTACGGCGCCCGGTCGAAAGCCGAGATTTTCTATGAAGAAGATTTCCGCGCCATCGAACGGGACTTTCCGAATTTCAAATTCAACATCGCCCTCTCCGAGCCGCGTCCCGAAGATAATTGGACGGGTTATGTAGGATTTATCCACCAAGTCATCCACGACCGGTATCTGAAAGACCATGAGGCGCCGGAAGATATTGAATATTACATGTGCGGTCCCGGCCCGATGGCCAAAGCCGTAGAAGGGATGCTGGATAATCTGGGAGTGCCACGCGACATGCTGCATTTCGACGATTTCGGGGCATAAGCCTCTCATGGCACGCAGATGACGCAGATTTTAAAGATTTTCGCAGATGGGAAAGTATAAGCATGAGGAGTTAACAGATATTATCAAACCCAACTTGTTGGAAAATATAAGGCGGATTTGATAGTTAATGATTTGGTTATTCTGGAGTTGAAAGCGGTTGATTATTTATTGGAACAACACGAAATTTAAAACAAACAGTAAAATGGAAACAACTCAAGGATAAAAAAGAATAACGCCAACGCCCTGCACAAAATGATGTAATAAATTATAGCAGAATTTTGATAGTTATCCGGATTTTTTCCGG
>JAITPV010000241.1 GCA_031289275.1 Tannerella sp. | reverse complement strand
TGAATATCATGTACGTAACCGTCACCGAACGGACACGCGAGATAGGGCTAAGGCGTTCGTTAGGCGCAAAAAACAAGGATATTCTTCGCCAATTCCTGTTCGAGAGCGCTATGCTCAGTCTGGCAGGCGGCGTTATCGGCATCATTTTGGGGCTTTTGCTGTCGGCATTGATATTGTTTGCGCTTGATATGGGCTTCATGGTCAGCATTACCGCCGTGGTGGTATCCTTTGCGGTGTGCGCAACTATCGGCATCTTTTTCGGATGGTATCCTGCCAAAAAAGCGGCGGCGCTCGACCCGATTACGGCGCTACGGTATGAGTGAACGTGCTTTTCAACCGAGGGAACAGTTACCGGTGTGCATTTCTCAAATGATTTCGGGGAAAATCGTGACCGACGGTCAGACCTCTCAAATGACTTCGGGGAAGGTCATGACCGACAGCCAGACCTCTCAAATGACTTTGGGGAAGATCGTGACCGACGGTCAGACCTCTCAAATGATTCCGGGGAAGATCATGGCCAACGGCCGGACCTTTCAAATGATTCCGGGGAAGATCATGGCCGACGGCCAAAACCTCCAAATGGCTCCGGGGAAGGTCGTGGCCAACGGCCGAACCCCTTCAAACGCCTCGGAGTGCGATCTTTTGAAATGCACCCATTTATAACGCCCGGAACTGTGGATGGTGTTGCTGTCTGATGGCGATACATTCGGTTTCGACCAGCCATGCGTGACGGCAAACCGGCGCCAGGGTAATAACTTTCGGCAATGCCGGGAAACGTGCTTCAAAGAGCGCGTTTACAACCCGGTAGTCCGACAGGTCGCGTAAATACACAATCATTTGCACTACATGGTTGAAACTTGTCCCGGCTTCGGCCAGCAAGACTTCGATATTTTCCAACATGCGGAGCGTTTGTCCGGTAATATCATCCGGATGAACGATTTCCCCCTTATTGTTGATACTGGCTGTTCCGGCAATAAATACGTGGCGGCGATCGCCGTATTCCACGCAGACGCCGCGCTCGAAGGTCACGCCGTATTCATGCGCCGGATTCAGGTGAGTGGGCGCACTGAGGAATCGCAACTGTCCGGGTTGCAAACCTCGAACGGCATATGCGTCTAACGAGACAAGGGTTTCGGGAACGGCATGTCGGGCTTCGATACCGGTGCTGACAATGTAGTGGGTTTGTTCGGTCAACTGATGCTGCGCAAAAAACGCCTTACGCGCCTTTACTACGCCACCGTAATTCCGGTCGATATCCTGTACGAAAAGCCAAGTGCGGAGACAATCCGTATCAAGGCGGCATTGCATCTGCTTCAAGGCGGCAGTATATTCCTGAAACAGGGATTCCGTCTGGCGGAAGGAATCGTTCCCGGCGGCGATCCGTCCGGCCGTCCAGATATGCCGGTAACCGTTGTGTTCGTCGGAGATACCGTGCGGAAAGGCGGTTATTTTCGTATCCGGTTTCAGGTAGACCCATAGCGCGATTTTGCTTCCGTCCAATGGCGGTTGCTGCACAATGGATACGGCGCAGGGGATGGCGTCTTTATCGCAGGCCGCCAACAGCGGCGCCTGGTTTGCCGCATCACTCAGGAAATAACGCTTGAAAACAGGGCGCACATGCTTCCCGTAGCATGACAGCAAGCGGACGCAGGCGTTCTGCAGGTCGTCTAATTGTGTTACGAAAGAACTGTTTGTCCGGGTTGCATGTAACGTCGCATGATATTCGGCTATGCCGCCATCCGCTTCAAAACAACAGGATTCGATACGGACATGATCATATTCCAGGGTGCTGTATTTATTCATATATTTATTACGCGAGGGCAAAGATACAAGTAAATTCAAAGATTCCAAAATTCAATGGAACGTGGATAACACAGGTTTTCGCAGATTTTCATACATAATTCATACTTGTTTTAACACGATATGCTTATTCACTCCGATGTCGCGTATGAAACAGGCATCATGCGATATGACCAGCACGGAACCCTCGAACCCACGGACGGCTTCCGTCAATATCTCAAGACTGGCCAGATCCAGATTATTCGTCGGCTCGTCCAGGATCAACATGTCCGGACGGTTGTTGCTAACCGCAAGGCAGCAAAAAGCCAGTTTCATCTTCTCGCCGCCACTGAGCCTGTCGCACATTCTGTTCCAGGCATCGCAGGGGAGTTGATGGCGGTGAAGGAGCGTTTTCAATTCGTGTTCCGGCAAATGCCGCCCGTTATGTTTCCGCACTTGCTCGAAAACGGACAGTTGCCGTTCGATGACGGTATATTCCTGATCAAGACAAAGCGACCGGGCGTCGGCGATAAACAGTTCGCCCGCCACCGGTTGCAACTTACCGGTGATCATTCCGATCAGCGTGGTCTTGCCCGCGCCGTTAGCCCCTTCGATCCGGATTCTGTCGCCGGAACGAATCTGAAAAGTCAGGGGCGACGGCCAGAGCAGGCCTTTGCCGTAAGAGAAATTCAGCGCACCGGCATCTACCAGAATCTTGTCCCGGTGCAATCCGGACGGTTGCAGGTCGATTTTCAAAACCTGCTGTTCGCGGACGTGCTGCCTGATTTGCATCAGGTCTGCGGACAAGCTGTCGAGCTTTTCGTCCTGAACGTCTTTCAGTCCGGCCGAACTTTGTTCCGCTTTGCGTTTGAGATTTCCGGCGACGATACGCGCCAAACCCATTTTCGGCTGTTGCGACTTGCCGCGGGCTTCCTGTTTCCGACGCTGTTCGGCAACGTCTCTTGCCTTCTGCTGCGCCTGTCTCAGCCTCTTTTCCTTTTCGTGCAGTTGCGCCTGCAGAGCAAGTGACTTTTCTTCCTTCTGCGCCCGGAAGAAATCATAGTTGCCGCCATACGTCGCTATCGAATGTTGATCCAGTTCGAGCGTTGTATCCAGTCGGTTGAGCAACGTCCGGTCGTGGCTGACGACAAGAAGAGCGTTTTGGCTCTTCCGGACGAAGTCATACAGCGCCTCCCGGCTGTCCGTATCCAGATGGTTCGTCGGCTCGTCCAGGAGAATAATGTCCGGCGAATCAATCCGCAGGCCGGCAAGAAAGACCTTGGTCTTTTCGCCCCCGCTTAGGGACTGCATCCGTTGCGAGAGTTCCAGATGCCGTATGTTCCAGTATGAAAACGCAGCGTTTATGCGCTCCTCAATCTCCCAGTCATCGTTCAGCCGGTCGAAGTTGACGGGGGACGCATCGCCATCGAGGATGTCATGCAGGGCACGCAGTTTGCCGTCCACGCCCAAGACTTGCGATAGCGTATACTCGTCGTATTGCCCCAGATGCTGCGGTACGTAATAGGGTTTGGCGGAAAGAATCCGTTCGCCCTCCGAAGGCGCCAAATGTCCGGCAACGATTCGCAACAGGGTAGATTTGCCGGCGCCGTTGTTGCCGACCAAAGCCGCCTTCTGCCCCTTGACGATGGAGAAACTGATGTTCCGGAACAGAAATTCGCCGTCCGGATGTATGTATGAAAGAGATTTTACTGTAATACTCATGAAGAAATCCAAGTTTAACCGGCACGCACAAGAGAGGTTCCGTGCAAACCGGAGAATAAATATTTGACTGCCGAAATGTTCCGTAGAGCCGGAAACCATGATGGCACGCAGCCATCTATCTTACTGGACTATCTTCATTGGAATAACTGTTTCGTTTTACAATGGCGCAAAGATACTGCTTTTTTTTACAATGGACAAGCGGTCAAGGAAGCCGCCGGAGAGGGTGTAATTCATAATTCAAATTGTTTTCGTTGGATTATCCGCAAACAAATAGTATATTTGCCCGAAATTTTACGGTTATGAACAAAACAAATTTCTACATAATAGTGCTTTGGTTGTGCATAATTTCGCAACCGTTGTTTTCTCAGGCGGATAAACCTCAGGTTGCGTTTGGTAGCGAACAGGGCGAGACGGTATTTTATCACACGGTGGAACACGGGCAAACCGTATATTCCATCGGCCTGATGTATGATGTAAACGAAGAAGCTATCTACCGGCTGAATCCATCCAGCCGCCAGTTTATCAGGATCGGGGAAAAGTTGAAAATTCCGCAGAAGATAATAGCCGTTACCGGTGCGGACGAGCCGAAGGGGGAAATGTATCTGTATCATACGATCCAGTCCGGAGAAACCCTGTATGGCGTGTCCAAATACTATAAGGTGCCGGCCGAAGACATATCCGGGGCGAATCCGGGACTGACCTACCAAACCTTCTCCTCCGGAAAAAACATCCGTATCCCGGTCGCAAAAATCCAGTCGGCGCCGACCACCGTCACAAAAACCGTGGTGAAGAAAATCGAATACAGGATCAAGAAAAAAGAGACCATGTACGGTATCTGCAAGAAATTCAATATCACCGGCGACCAACTGATCCGGTATAACCCCGAATTGCAGGCGGGCGTAAAAGCGGGTATGCTGATCGTCATCCCGGTAGAGACGGAAGAAACCGTAACCATCGCGCCCGAACAGAGCGAATTTGACCTCCAGGCATGGACTGCCGCCCAGAAGGAAATACGGAAAACAAACGTCGCCAATATAGCCCTGCTGCTTCCTCTCCAGGTCAGCGACGTCCAGACATCCACCCGTTTCGCAGAGTATTACGAAGGATTCCTGATCGCGGTAGACAGTATGCGCAACGCCGGCATGTCCGTCGAACTGTCTGTCTATGACATCGGAGACAACAGCCAGAAAATAAAAACGGTGCTGGAGAATGAATCGCTGTTGAAAGCCAATCTGATCATTGGCGGCGTAACCGGCGAGCAAATTGAACAGATTGCCGAGTATACGCTCAAGAACAAGATTAAATACGTGGTGCCCTCCTTCTCGAAGGGCGACAAGGTGACGTCGGGGAATGCGTCTATTTTTCAGGTAAACACTTCCTACCAATACCTCTTTTCGTATGCGACGGCGCGTGCATGCACCCTGTTTGCAAACTACAATATCATCCTGCTGAATACATACGACAAGGATGAAAAAACGCTTTTCATCAATACCTTTAAAGCGGATATGAAAGAACGGAAAATTCCTTTCCGTGAACTTTCGTTTAACGCAAACTCCTTTTCGACCAACCTGACCGGCATGTTGGTGACCACCAAACCAAACTTGATTGTGCCCTTGTCCGGGTCGATCGAAGCGCTTCACAAGATTAAAACGACCCTCCGGACGCTGGCCGACACCAAACCGGATTACCGCCTGACCCTGTTCGGCTATCCGGAATGGCAAACGTATACCAATGAGTGCCTGGAAGATTTCTTTGCGCTGAATACGCATATTTATACCTCTTTTTATGCGAATTATACATCGCCGGAAGTCCAGCAGTTCAATAACCGTTATAAATACTGGTACAAGAAAAACATCTCGCCGTCTTATCCCAAATATGCCATGATGGGATATGATACCGGCATGTTTTTTCTACTGGCCATCAGTCAGTATGGCTCTAATTTCGAGAATAACATCCAACAGCTTAAATACAACAGTATACAAACGGGGTTCCACTTTGAACGGGTCAACAACTGGGGTGGTTTTATAAATACGAACCTGTATATGGTCCGTTACAACAGAGATTTCACCATCACTCGTTTCGAATAATGATACAAAGAACCGCTATTTTGCTTTGTTTGTTGCTGGCGTGTATCCTCCCGGCCGGTAGTTGGGCGCAAAACGTCTTCCGGCCGGAGTGGGCGGTCGGAGTTTCCGGCGGTGTCAGTTTCGCATCGGTCGGTTTTTCGCCCAAAATACAGGAAGGCCTCTTGATGGGCTATCAGGGCGGTTTGACGCTCCGGTGGATTACGGAAAAAAATCTCGGCCTGCAACTGGAATTGAACGTCAAGCAACAGGGCTGGAAAGAAAATTTCGACGCAAATGAACATCCCGAATATGCCGATTATTATTTTCACCGGCGAATGAATTATGCTGAAATACCGTTTTTCACGCACATCTATTTTGGGGGCGATCATACCCGGTTCTTTGTCAACCTGGGGCCTCAGATCGGGTATCTGTTCAGCGAAAGGACAAAGGAAAACCTGAATGGCGCCGAGCCGCAGAACATAAATGCACAACATACCATGCCCGCCGATAAAAAAATAGAATGGGGGCTTTGTGGAGGTCCGGGTTTGGAGATTCGTACCGGCATGGGCTATTTCCTGCTGGAAGGACGTTACTTCTACGCCTTGAGCGATTTCTACAACACCCGTCAGCAGGATGTGTTCGCCAAAGCGTCGGCGCAGGTTTTTTCATTCAAAATAACATATCTGATGCCGTTTTATTAGGTCGCAGATTCAAAACAACCAAATTATTTTCTTTTTTTGCAAACAGAACAAACCATTTATGAAAACAGATATTGAAATTGCCAGATCGGTGCGGATGCTTCCGGTCACAGAGATTGCCGAACGTTTGGGAATAAACGCCGACGATCTGGAATTATACGGAAAATACAAGGCGAAAGTGCCCTTGTCTTACAAATCCGGCGCGCCGAGATTCAAAGATCCGAAACTGATCCTTGTGTCGGCCATATCACCAACTCCGGCCGGCGAAGGCAAGACGACCGTTTCGATCGGGTTGTCGCAAGCCTTGAACCGGCTCGGCAAACAAGCCAGCGTCGTGCTACGCGAGCCGTCGTTAGGCCCCGTTTTCGGCATTAAGGGCGGCGCAACGGGCGGCGGCTATTCGCAGGTGCTCCCGATGGAAGACATCAACCTGCATTTTACCGGCGACTTCGCCGCTATCGAGAAAGCCCACAACCTCCTGGCTGCCCTGATCGATAATAATATCCAAAGCAAACATCATTCCCTGCATTTAGACCCGCGCACCATCTCCTGGAAACGGGTGATGGATATAAACGACCGTTCGCTGCGGAAACTCGTGGCCGGCCTGGGCGGAACCACTTCCGGCGTCCCGCGGGAAACAGGCTTCGACATTACGGCCGCTTCCGAGGTGATGGCGATCCTTTGCCTGGCTAACGACATCCAAGACCTGAAAGAACGTTTGGGAAACATCTTTATCGGTTTCACCTACGACAAAAAACCCGTTTACGCCCGCGACCTGAAAGCGCACGGGGCGATGGCCGCCCTGCTGAAAGACGCCATCAAACCGAATCTGGTACAGACCATCGAAGGGACGCCCGCCTTTATCCACGGGGGGCCTTTTGCGAACATCGCGCAGGGAACCAATTCCGTGATTGCTACCAAGACGTCCTTGGCGTTGAGCGAATATACGGTGACCGAAGCCGGTTTCGGGTTTGATCTCGGCGCCGAGAAATTTCTCGACATCAAATGCCGGGTAGCCGGACTGACGCCCAATGCGGTCGTACTTGTAGCGACGGTACGCGCATTGAAATATCACGGCGGAAAATCCCTGAAAACAATCAACGCACCCGATTTGGATGCGCTGAAAAAAGGAATCGGCAACCTCCAGAAACACATCGAAAACATTAAACTGTTCAATTTAGCCCCGGTCGTTGCCATCAATAAATTCACGACGGACACGCCGGAAGAACTTGCTTTTATCAAGCAATTTTGCGAAGAAGCGGGAGCGCCCGTCTCCGTCGTGGACGTATGGGGCAGTGGAGGCGAAGGCGCTATGGAATTGGCCGCGATGGTAGTTCGCAGTTCGGCGGACTGTTGCACGATGTTCAAACCGCTTTACGAACTGGAAGAAAGTATCGAAAGGAAAATCGAAATCATTGCCCGGAAAATCTACGGAGCGGAGGCGGTGGATTATACCTCCAAAGCCCGGGCGAATTTGCTGCGGATCGAAGACCTGGGACTTGAAAGGTTGGCCGTTTGCATGGCAAAAACACAAAAATCATTATCCGACAATCCGGAACTGTTAGGCCGTCCGAAAGACTTTATCATCACGGTACGCGAAATCGAGATTGCCGCCGGCGCCGGTTTTTTAATCCCCATCACCGGCGACATCATGCGCATGCCCGGATTGCCGGAAGAACCGGCGTCCGAACGTATTGATATTGACAGCGACGGCGTTATTTCGGGGCTGTTCTGAAAAGCATGGCACGCGGTTGGGCGCTCAATTCTTCCGGTAGCTCCATACCGCCCAGGCGTTGAAGAAGGCGACGAAGGCGAGCAGCGCGAAGATGTCTGTCCGGAGGTCGTGAAAAGCGCCGCCCTTGAGATACATCAGGCGCATGCCGTGAACGAAGTAGCGCGGAGGGTTGAAGACCGTCAGCCACTGCGCCCATTCGGGCATGGAACGGATCGGCGTCAACAGGCCGCTCATGAGCTGGAAGATCATCACAAAGAAGAACATCACGAAGAGCGCCTGCTGCATCGTCGCCGAATAGTTGGACACGACCAGTCCGAAACCCGATATGGCCAGGATGAAGAGCAGGGCGAGCAGGTAGATGTTCAGTACGCTGCCGGACGGGACAAAGCCGTACACGAGCCGCGCCAGCGCCATGCAGAGGGTCAGCACGACGAACCCCATCGTCCAGTAGGGAATCAGTTTGGCGAAGATGAAGAGCAGCTTGGGAACAGGCGTGACGTTGATCTGTTCGATCGTACCGCGCTCTTTCTCGCTCACGATGTTCAAGGCGGGCAGAAATCCGCAGAGCACGATAAGCAGGATCACCATCAGCGCCGGAATCATGTAGATGCGATAATTCAACATAGGATTGTAGCGGTACTGCGTCAGCAGTTCGACGACCGGGCGGACGATGCCGTCAGCGGCAGCGCTACGGGCGTAGTCTTGCGAGAAGTCGGCCAGCAGGCGTCCCAGATAACTTCCGCCCAGGGCGCCCTTGGTGCCGTTGACGGTGTTGACGTCGATCTGTACGGTCGCGGCGCCGGCGGTGGCGAGGTCGTTTCCGAAGCGGGGCGGAATGTCGAGCGTCAGGTCGGCCGTACCGTATTCGACATCGCGCAGGGCGTCGGCGTAGTTGTCCGTCACCCGTTCGAGATGAAAATAGGGCGAAGCGTCGATGTCGCGAATCAGTTGCGTGGAGGCCGGACTGCGGTCGCGGTCGGTCACGGTCAGGCGGATGTCGCGGACGTCCATCGTCGTCACCCACGGCAGCACGAGCATGATCATTACCGGAAACAAGACCACCAGACGCGGCAAAAACGTGTTCCGGAAAAACTGCTTAAATTCCTTTTCGAGTAAATACTTTATCATCATTCCAGTCGGTTTTTAAATTTCTTCAAACTGATCCCGGTCAGGGCGACGGCCATCGTTGTGAGGATCGCCATCTCTTTCATTACGTACCCGACCGGCAGACCTTCGATCATCAGCTTCTTCAGCGCCTCGATATACCACCTTGCGGGGATGATGCAGGTGATGTATTGCAGGATGGCGGGCATGCTCTCGACAGGGAAGATCATTCCCGAAAGCATGATCACGGGGAGCATCAGCACGGCGGCCGAGAGGAGCATGGCCGCCATCTGCGTCTCCGCAACGGTCGAAATCAACAGTCCCAGCGCCAGCGAAACCAGAATGAAGATGACCGACAATCCGGTAATACCCCACAAACTCCCCGTCACCGGCACATCAAGCAAGACGACCGACAGGGTCAGAATCGTGGCGAAGTTGACGCACGACAGCGCCAGATAGGGCGTCATCTTGGCGAGGATGATGTAGATCGGCTTCACGGGCGAGACGAGCAGGACTTCCATCGTGCCCGTCTCCTTCTCGCGCACGATGGAGATGGAGGTCATCATGGCGCAGACCAGCATCAGGATCAACCCCATCACACCGGGCACAAACTGGTATGAGTTTTTCATCTGCGGATTATACAACATGCGGACGGAAGGGCTTATGCCGCCGGCCGGCCGGGCATACGACTGTTCGGCGAGCCACGAGCGGACTATCTCGGAGGCATACATGACAACGGTCGTAGCCGTATTGGTATCCGTCGCGTCGGGAATCCACTGTATCTGCGAGCCGCCGGGCGTGAACAGGCGGTCGGCGAAGTGCGGAGCGAAGGCGATAACGAAGTCGGTTGCACTCTGCTGAAAGGCGCGATCAATATCGCCGGGCGAATCAAGGTAGTCCGTGACGGTGAAATATTCGCTCGCATCGAAGCGTTCGACGATCTGTCGCGTCGCCTCGTCGTGCATCGGCGCAAGCACAGCTATGCGGATATTCTTCACTTCCGTCGAGATGGCAAAGCCGAAGAGCACGATCTGCACAATCGGCATACCGAGCAGGATCAGCATCGTGCGACGGTCGCGAAAAATATGCAAAAACTCCTTCCGGACGAATGTCCGGAATTGAGAATTGAGAATTGAGAATTGAGAATTAAGATTAGTCATGGCTTTTCGTGGTTTTGACGATACTGACCAAGAGAGATATAAGCTCGTCACAATCGGCGAATATTGACGAGAAACTCTTTTCATCAATATAACCACTATCTTTCAAAAGCATCAACCAATACGCTGTTTCGTTCGCTTCTTTCAGGGAGATATTCATTTTATTGATGAAATCAGCCCTCGACTGCGCATGTTCTGCCTCTCTGACCAGCGCCCCGATTGATGTTCCGCTCCGCAGCATTTGTTTTGAAAGCACAAATTCGCGCTGATCCTGACTCAAATACTTGTATGCCCTTATTACCCTCAAGGCAAACGTATACGACTTTTCCTTAATCACATTATCTTTTTTTGTCAACATAATCTTTTCCGTTATCGTTATTATACTATATCTCACGAGTAATCATCATTCTCAATTCTCAATTCTCAATTCTCAATTACTTTATAAAACACTTCTTCCATGCTGTTTGCGTCGAACTGTTGTTTCAGGCTGGCCGGTGTGTCGAGGGCGCCGATACGTCCGTCGACCATGATGGAGACGCGGTTGCAGTACTCGGCCTCGTCCATATAGTGCGTAGTGACGAAAGCGGTGATACCGCGGTCGGAAGCCTCATAGATCAAGTCCCAGAACTGACGGCGGACGGAAGGGTCGACACCGCCGGTCGGTTCGTCGAGGAAGACGATCTGCGGCTCGTGAAAGACGGCCACCGAAAAGGCCAGTTTCTGTTTCCATCCCAGCGGCAGCGACCGCACCGGCGCATTCCGTTCGCCCGAAAAGCCCAGTTGTGCCAGCAGACGGTCGGTCTTCGGAGCGATTTCCGACGACTTCATGCCGTAGATACCGGCGAAGAGGCGAATGTTCTCCCATACCTTCAGGTCTTCGTAGAGGGAGAACTTCTGGCTCATGTATCCGATATGCCGCTTCACGTCTTCGGGTTGCGTAGCAATGTCGTAACCCGCTACCCGTGCGCAGCCGGCGGTCGGTTTACTCAGACCGCACAACATGCGCATTGCCGTCGTCTTACCCGCCCCGTTCGCGCCGAGGAAACCGAATATCTCACCCTGCCCGACGTCGAACGTAATGCGGTCGACAGCCGTAAAAGCGCCGAAACGCTTGACAAGGTCTTTTACTGTTATTGCACTGCTCATTTCAATTAAGAGTTAAGAGTTAAGAATTAAGAGTTATGATTTCCGCAGCCGCGGAAAACATCCCAAACGATTTCTGAAGGATTCCGCAGCCGCGGAAAACATCCCAAACGATTTTTGAAGGATTCCGCAGCTGCGGAAAACGTCCCGAACGATTTCTGAAGGTTTCCGCAGCTGCGGAAAACATCCCGACCCTTTTTTCCCTCCCATTATCTTCCATCATCAACATAATCTTTTCCCTTATTATAATGAGTAATCATAACTCTTAACTCTTAATTCTTAACTCTTAATTCCATAAAGCAGTCTTCGATTGTGGCTTCGATGGGCATGATGATAGCGTGCTTGTGTCCCAGCGCCGTCAGTTGGTCACGGAGGCTTTCGAGGGTCAGGAGGGTCGTATCGACGGTGATGTGGTGCGTACTGCCGAAGGCGAAGCAACTGCGGATACCGGGCAAGCTACGCAGATCGTGTAACAACTGCGACATACGTTCGCCTGAAACAGCCCAGAGTGTTTCCCTGAATTGACGGATGATCTGCTGCGGCGTGTCGACCGTCAGGAAGACGCCGTCGCGTATGAGAGCGATCCGGTCGCAGCGCGTCGCCTCGTCCATGTAAGGCGTGCTGACGAGGATAGTGATACCCTGCTGCTTCAGGCGGTACAGCATCTCCCAGAACTCCTTGCGCGAAACGGGATCGACACCCGTTGTCGGTTCGTCGAGAAACAGAACTGTCGGCTTGTGGATCAGAGCGCACGCGAGCGCCAGCTTCTGCTTCATTCCGCCCGAAAGCGCACCGGCACGCCGACCGGCGAACGGTTCGAGAGGCTTGTAGATGTCCTCCACCAGATGATAATTCTCACGCACGGAGACGCCGAACACGGAGGCAAAGAAGTGTAAGTTCTCGCGCACCGTCAAGTCCTGATAGAGCGAGAAACGTCCGGGCATATACCCGACGCAGGCGCGGATGCGCTTGTAGTCGCGCACGACGTCCAGTCCGCAGACGGAAGCCGTACCGCTGTCGGCCGTGACCAGCGTCGTGAGGATACGCAGCAAGGTCGTCTTGCCCGCCCCGTCAGGCCCGACCAGGCCGAACAACTCGCCCGCCTCTACCGTGCAACCCACGCCGCGCAACGCCGCCGCCGCAACGCCATATGACTTATACAAATTACCAAAGCATACCATCATTACAAAGATTCAACGATTCAACGATTCAATGATTTAATTCTCAACTCTCAATTCTCAATTCTCAATTCCCCGTACATTCCGATCTTGATGTATCCATCGTTCTCGACGGCGATTTTGACGGCATAGACAAGGTTTTCACGATCGTTCCGCGTCTGGATGCTCTTCGGCGTAAACTCGCTCTTCTCCGAAATCCGGGAAACGACGCCCCTGTACTGCCGCTGCTGCTTACCGCCGAAGTCGGCGACGACCTGCACTTCCTGCCCGAGACGTATGCCGGCCAGTTGCGCCGACGTCAGATAGGCGCGCAGAAAGACATGCTTCAGGTCGGCCACCTTAAAGAGCGGCTTGCCGACCACGCTCAGCTCGCCCGCTTCGGCATACTTCGCCAGCACGGTACCCGTCAGAGGCGATGCTATCACGCACTTGGCAAGCCGGTCTTCGATCTGCGCAATCTGTATCTCAAGCGCCGTACTTTGCGCGTCGAGGCTGGAGACGCTGTTGCGCAGGGACGACTGCTGCGCGGCCATCTGACGTTCGAGTACGGCGATAGCCGCGTCCATGTCGTCCAACTGTTTCTGCGTTGCCGCGCCGGCATCCAGTAGCTTCCGGACACGCGCACGTTCGGTTTGCTGGCGGGCGATCTGTTCGCGGAGCGCGGCGATCTGCGTCTGCACGTTCGGACGGTTGCTCCTGACCGACGAGACGCTCTGCATCAGTTGCAGCTTCGACAGATACAACTGCACGGAATCTATTGCACCCAGCGGTTCGCCGGCCGTTACCCCGTAGCCTTCCGTCACGTCGAACGACAGAATCCGTCCCGCCGCCTCGCTTGATACCGTTACTTCGACGGCCTCGAAACTGCCCGTCGCATCAAACTGTCGCTCTTTGTCTCCGCAAGCGGAAAGACACAACGCAACACATAACATCCTTTTCATTCCTGTCACTTTCATATTCATATCATTATAATTCTCAATTCTCCATGCTTCATGCTCAATTCGTAGTATGCTTCAGGTCGTACAACTGCTTGAGGTATTCGATCTCGTGCAGCGCCCGGGACTGTTGTGCCTGGCTCTCGGCGGTAATGTCGCGCAGCAGGTCGTTGACGGTCATTGTGCCGTTTGTGAAGCGTGCTTCGGAGGCGCGGCGGATGGCGGTGCGGAGCGCGATGATCTCGTCGTCGCCCGCCATGAGACGCATCATCTTCGCTGCGGCGTTTTGCTGTTGAATCTTCTGCAGCTCGTGGTTGAAGAGGAAGACGTCACGCTGATTGTCTACACGTTGCCGGGCGATGGAGAGCTTCTTCAGACTGCCCTTCTGCGTATACAGGCTGCCGAAGTTCCACTGGAAACGGATACCGGCCAAGTAGTTCCATGTCCAGCGGTCTTCGGTCATATCCTTGAACAGATTCAGTCCCGGATTGCCGTAAAACCCTTGTGCAAACAGTCCGAGGTGTGGCTTGACGGAGGTATTGACGGTGCGCATCTGCGCATCAAACAGTAGCTGCTGCGCGTCGAACAGTTGCAGTTCCGGACGGTTGACGGCGTCGGATGTAGACGGTATGTCCGGCTTCTCGAACGTGTCCGTCTCGCCTGCGGGCAATCCGGTCATCACGGCCAGCATCCTGCGCCAGGCGGCATCGGCGCTCTCGATCTGCACGCGCTGCTGAGCCGCCGCAAGCAGTTCTACCTGTATGCTCTGGCGGTCGCTCTGCAAGGCGACACCGTTGGCGATGCCCGCTTCGACATTCCGGAGGTTGCTTTGCAGCAGTTCGCGCAGAAGCATGTTCTGCCGTAACTGTTCGTGCAACAGAAGGATGCCGAAGTACAGGCTGTTTACCCGTTCACGCAGTGCATACATCTCCACTTCCAAGCTCTGACGCGACACCTCGCCGTCGGCGCCCGCCATCTCCTGCTGCGCCTTATGGCGTCCGCCGTCCCAGAGTGTCTGGTTCACTTCCAGCGCCATCCGGTACTGATCCTTATTCAATCCCTTCATGTCGATGCCAACCTGCTGATACAACGCCGTCATGCCCTCGGGAAATGCGGCAACATCACTCTGATACGTAGCCTGGGCAGTGAGTGCGACCTGCGGCAACCAGGCCTTGGCGGCATTCGCAACGGAATAGTACGTACTCTGCTCTACCAGGCCATACTGCCTGATCAGCGGGTACTGCTCGCGCGCCGCCGTCTGACACTGCTCCCATGTGATCTGTCCCTGCAAACAGGGAGCAAAACCCAGCAAAAGGGCTATCCATACAAACTGTTTCATGTTTCAAATGATTAACCTGCGCATGATCACTTCCACGTTTTCCCTCTTGCGCAGTTCCAGGAACTCCTGTTCATTTTGGCAGGTCTGCATGGCGAAGGTGCGCACGAGCGGCAATACGGCGAATACAAAGATATTAAGCGAGGCAATGTCAAGCAGTAACGTGACCGCTTCTATCGGACGGATCGTGCCGCGTTCGACTTCGTGGTCGATCTCGGTCTGCAACTGCTCCAGCAACTGATTGGCCATCTTCTTGATCAGCGGTTCAAGAACAGCGCGGCGCTGCGGTCTATGTATAATCTCATTAATCGCAAAGCGAGGCAGATCCGGATTGGCGACCAGGAAGTCGAAGTGCGACTCGATTCCCAGCTTGAGCCGTTCAGGAAAGGGAAGGTCGGAATTTTGAACCAGCATGAAGATCGATTCCTTAAGCAGGTTTATTTTCCTGTCGAACACCATCTCGAAAAGGTTTTCTTTCGTGCGGTAATAGTAGTGCAGCATGGCGTGTGTTACCCCGGCCTTATCTGCGATCTGGGCTGTTTTAGCTTCCTTAAATCCCTTCTCGAGGAATATCTGTTCGGCCGCTTCCAGTATGGCCTGTTCTGTGTTTTTGTTATCTTTAGTCATATACTTAATAGTTTGTTTGTTTGTTTTATATGCCGCTAACAGTTTTACTAAACAAATTCGTTTAACAATCCTGTTAATGCCACAAAAGTATACCATGTCTTTGACATAACCATAACAAATGAAGTTAAATAAATAAAACAAGCGAAGGGCATTCATCCGACCGCAAGCAGATAAGGCAACGCTTACGGTGTAAAGCGGTCACGGACAAGCAATCCTTGTTTTCATTATTCTCCGTTCCGCACGCTCCATTCTCCATTCTTTTTCCCTATCTTTGCGAAAATTATACGCTTATAGACAAAAACGGTATTATTCCGGTCGTAGACGACAACAAGGGCATCCTGGCAGCCGTTCGCATGTTACCGGAGATACACTTCCGAAAGGTGATCACGACCACGTCGCCGCACACAATCGCCAACACGCTGCATAACGAACCGGTAGACGTGGTGCTGCTCGACATGAACTTCTCCGCAGGCATCAACACCGGTAACGAAGGCCTGTACTGGCTCGCCGAGATACGCAAGATCAATGCCCGCCCTGGATACGACTGACACGTGCTTTGACGCACGAAAATAAAACAACCTTAATGACCTGAAATATATTCTCTCACATACCTAATCTTATTATCTATATGAGAATACAAGATAGACTGTGTTAGACTTAAGCGTATGCCCGTTCTGCATTTACTAATTCTTAATTCTTAATTCCTAACTCTTAATTCCTCTAACGCAAAGCGGGTGTCCGCTATAAGGCTAAGCGGATACCCGCTATAATGCTAAGCGGGATCCCGCTACAATACTGAGTTGGATCCCGCTATAATGCTAAGCGGGCATCCGCTATAATACTAAGCGGACGCCCATTCTGCATATCATAACTCTTAATTCTTAACTCTTAACTCTTAATTCCTATAATGCTAAGCGGGCGTCCGCTATAATACTAAGCGGACGCCCATTCTGCATATCATAACTCTTAACTCTTAATTCTTAACTCTTAATTCCCCTGCATATCATAACTCTTAATTCTTAACTCTTAACTCTTAACTTTTTAAAGTAAAAAGGGATCCCACTGCAATGTTGAGTGGGATCCCTTGACAAGACTTGAGCGGATGGCCGCTTAAACAGGTTACTGTGCTACGAGTGTGATTGATGAGGTCACTTCTCTTACGTCTTTTAATGTTGTACCTCCGCCTTTTACAGGGCTTTGGGTATAGATAAGAATGGTATATTCCATTCCGGGCACCAAGTTGGCGGGGGTAAGCAGTTTGAGTGTACGCGGCTCGTTCTGCGCGATGGCTTTGACCAGTGTGGTATTGCCTTTATCGTCTTGTATAAATACGCCTACCTGCTGCGAATGAGCGGCATCGCTTTCGATCTTGAGACCGTAGCCGCGGACAGTAAGGATATTGTCGGATGTGATTACCTGGTCGATAAGTCCGGTAGCCTCGTCTATGATCTCGCCGATAAAGCCGTTAGATTCTTCAATACCGTCGAAAATGATCGATACGTTTTGACGTACATACTTACGTAAGGAGTCGTCAATCGTGATCTTTACCTCCGGATAAATGCCATCCGGCAGGTGCGTTTCCGTGCCGTCATATTCGCCCGGAATACGTACGCTGAGGCGGAACAGGTCTGTCTTAATCTTATAGTTATCAGCTACAAGATAAGTTATCAGTTCCACGGCCGCGTTAAAGCCTTCCTCAATGATCTTGGGCGGCGTGGTGATGTTATACACTTCCGCTTTAGACGCTATTTCATGAATAGTCAGCTCCGTCTGCATGACTGCTTTCGCATTGTACTTCTTCTTCGCCAGCGGCAGGTATGCCGGGAAGAACTTCACAATGATCCGGTGGATCACATCTGTCAATCTAAAATCTATCGCCATCTTGTTTCATTTTTATATTAATACTCAGTTGCATTTCGTACCGAAATCTTTTCTTTTTTTTATTCAGCGGCAAATATATAAATAATTCAACATACCATGCAACTATTTCTTGAGAAAAATAACCCCTAAGGCGAAGATTTAACATCATATAAGAGATGGGGGAGTTAAGAGTTAAAAGTTAAGAATTAAGAGTTATGAAATGAAGGGGAATTAAGAGTTAAGAGTTAAGAATTAAGAGTTATGAAATGAAAGAGAATTAAGAGTTAAGAGTTAAGAATTAAGAGTTATGAAATGAAGATAAGTAGCAGTGGATGAGACGAAATGATAGAACACGGAGTGTTCAATATGAATAACCCCCAATGAAGCGGAGCGATTGGGGGTAGCGAAATGCAGCGATTGGGGGATAAGCGATGATATATATATACTATAAGCGATGATATATATATACTATAAGCGATGATATATATATATTATAAGCGATGATATACATATACTATAAGCAATGATATATATATACTATAAGCGATCATCTATACATACTACAACCTGAAAGGTTGAATAATTCTACTCTTTTTTATTCAATCCTTACGGGTTGTAGTATGTGTAAATGATCGCTTATCCCCTAATCACTGCATTTCGCTACCCCCAATCACTGCGCTTCATTGGGGGTTATTCATATTAAGACCTTCGGTCTTTTTCATGTTGACAATTAATAGTAAAAACAGATGATATTAAAAAATATAGCGTATATTTGTGGCCGTAAAGTCATTTTCAAAACTAAAATAAAACATGATGAAAACAAACAGACGTAATTTCTTAGGCATGGTCGGTTCGGGAACCGTAGCATTAAGTTTGGGCGCGGTAGAAAGCGTCGCCGCTTCTACGTTGGCGGAAGAAAATTCAGCCGCTTCGGGCGAAAAAAAGGTGGTCATCCTGCTGACACATCCCAACTACGGTGATTCAAAAGCTAATCGGGCGCTGGTCGAGGCCGTGAAGGATATCCGCGGCGTGACGGTCGTACATTTATATGATGCTCCTTTCACGATTGCTGCCTATCGCGATCTCCTGGCAGGCGCCGGAACGGTGGTCTTTCAGTTTCCTTTTTACTGGGCAAGTGCGCCTTCGCAGTTGAAAAAGTGGTGCGACGAAATATTTATCGGTTTAGCCGAACAGATCAAAGGCGTTAAGTTGCTGGTCGCTACCACTACCGGCTCCGAATACGATGCCTACCGTTCAGGCAGACGGAACCTGTTTACGCTCGATGAGTTGCTGCGTCCCTACCAAGTCCTGGCACATCATTCAGGGATGGTCTGGCAAACGCCTTTCGTCCTATATGGCGCCTCACTTCCGACTGCCGCAGAGAGCATTACAGCCGGAACCGCGACATACAAAGAGATTATAAAAAAGTTGCTTGTCGAATCATAATATCATTAAATGTATGAATTTAAAAGTGTATAACATATACATTATTTCATTCATCATTTATCATTTATAGTTCGCAATTCTTTTCAAACATCTCGAGCTTTTCATTTTCGCCGGCCAGCATCAGTGTATCGCCTTCCCGGAAGACAAAGGTTGACGGTATATTGACAAATGCCTCACCCTCACGGTCGATACTGATGATCATGCACTCGGTCTTCTGCTGTATGTTCAGCTCACCCGGCGTTTTACCGACCATTGGTGAACCGGGTTCAACCACGTACTGCGAAAGCACTACGTGCAACGTTGCTTCCTCTTCATCGGCAAAAGCCTGATTGCGTGATTCTAATGTTTTGATAAACTTCTGTATGTCCTCGTCGGAACCGGCCACAATTAATTTGTCATACGGATAGAGGCATTCGTTGGCATCGGGAATATTTATCTTGCGATTCCCCCGCAGGATAGTCACGATATTCAGGCGCAGTTTGCCCCGGAAATCAAGCTGGCGCAGCGTCTTTCCCACTCGCGGCGAATGGGGGGATACTTCTATTTCTTCGAGGTGAATCTTCTTTGAAAGCAACGTGTTAGCCACGTGCGGATGAATAGCGGCATTCTTTTCGGCTAAGAGTTGCTTCTGATTCAGGTTTTCCATAAAACGGGCTTCTATCTTGCGAGACTGATACTTGAAGCCCTGGAAAAAGATAATGACTACCACCAGCAGCATCGACACTATTACCATTAACAGTCCGTAACTTGGAAACAGGGGCGTAAGCACCATCATAATCAACGCGCAACAGATGGCTACCTTCAGGACGATGAGCGAGATAAGCGCCCCGCGGTTGAAGTGATTGTCGTACCAGAGGCTCTTAAACTCAGCTGATTTGTTCTTCTTCATCAGAATAGCTCGCAGGAAAGGCGCCATTAGCAGCAGGATCAGCGCAGCCGTGGCAATACGTCCCCAGACGCCATGTATGTGCTGCGTGATAAAGGGCGTCACGAACTGCTTTCCTGCCAATACAATAGCCAGCGAGATGCTGGCATAAACGGCCGTGATTTGCAGCACCGCCTTCAGCAGTTTGTTCCAGGCATTTTGCCGGTTTACGGTTTTAAGGCCGGACGAGGCATAGCCATCAATCAGCTTGTGCCATTGCGGGGGCAGGCGCCTCTCCAGCAGCCGATAGACCGGCAGGGATGCACGGATAAGGTAGGGCGTCGTAAAGGTAGTAATGATGGATACCGTTACGATAATCGGATACAGCGCAGGGCTGATCACACCCAGGCTCATGCCCAATGTGGCGATGATAAACGAGAACTCACCGATTTGCGCTAAGCTGAATCCCGACTGCAAGGCCACCTTTAGCCCTTCACCCGACGACAGTACGCCGATGGTGGCAAAGATGACGCGCCCCACAAGCACGACCACGGTCAGAATACAGATCAGTCCGATGTGTTCGCCGATCGCCCCCGGCTCTATCATCATGCCCACGGACACGAAGAACACGGCGCCGAACAGGTTCTTGACCGGTTCCATCAGCAGCTCGATCTGTTTTGCCCGTACCGTTTCGGCCAGAATGGAACCCATGATAAAGGCGCCTAATGCGGCCGAGAAACCAACCTGCGACGCGAACAGCACCATACCGAGGCAAAGTCCGATGGAAACGATGATCAGTGTCTCTTCATTCAGGTACTTACGCAGTCTTTTAAGCAGGGTAGGAATCAGGTAAATACCGGTGACAAACCAGATCAGTACAAAGAAGACCAGCCGTGCAAGACTGCCGATCAGTTCCAGGCCTCCTATCTGATGGCTGACGGCCACGGTCGAGAGCAAGACCATCATCAGAATGGCCGCCAGGTCTTCTACAATCAGCATACCGAAGACAATGCCGGCAAACTTCTGCTTTTGCAGCCCCATGTCATTAAAAGCCTTAATAATAATGGTAGTAGATGACATGGATAACATGCCCCCCAGGAAAATACGATCCATCTCCGGCCACTCCAATAAACGCCCTACAATGTAGCCGATCAGCATCATGGAACCCATGTTAATCAGCGTAGCCAGTGTAGCCGTACCTCCGACGGCAATTAATTTCTTGAAACTGAACTCCAATCCAAGAGCAAACAGCAGGAAGATCACGCCTATCTCCGCCCACGTTTTCACATTACCCATGTCGGCCACGGTGGGAATCCACCGGACATACGGGCCGGCAATAAACCCGGCCACAATATAACCCAGCACGACCGGCTGTTTCAGCCATTTAAACAGAATCGAGGCAATCCCGGCCGTAATCAGAATCAAGGCCAGATCGCCGATAAAATCAGGTAAATGTTGCATATGCGATATGGTTTATATATTTAGTCCCCCAAAGATAAGAATAATTTTGCAATGATCAGTT
>JAITPV010000236.1 GCA_031289275.1 Tannerella sp. | reverse complement strand
GCACAGGGCACAAATAAACATGCCAAAGAACTTTATGCGGGCGAGATTCATTTCCCCCGCAAAATTTTTACTGAGAATAGAAATTAATTGAGTACTTTTGTACTTGACCTTGAGATTTTTTGCTTCCATTATAATTGTTTGATATTCAGCTATAAAGATGCAAAATTCCAAGGTCTTTTCCAAATAAATCATCACCTTTTTTCGTTGGTTTTCAATTCATTGTGGCAATTTTTTTTTGTCATGTAGTAAAATGATGAATACAATAATTATATCGAAAACGGCGGCACGGAGTTATATTATTGCACGCAGATGACGCAGATTTACGCAGATCAAAAAGAGTATGCAGAATCCTCCGACCCTCCGGATCACGGAGGATGAGAGGGCGGCTTTCACACATCCTCCCCACATCCTCCTCCCACCCTCTACCCCCCGCTGCGCTTCATTGGGGGTTATTCACATTAAGACCTCCGGTCTTTTCCCGACACACCAACATTCCCTGACCGCCCCGCCTGTCATTGCGAACGCAGTGAAGCAATCGCCCAAACAACCGATAGACTTGGTGTTTCGGCGACTGCTGAAGTAGGGTATAAGGTTGAAGATAGATGCGATCTGATGGCTTACTAAGGAAACCCTGGAGAAATAAGGGTTTTTTTAAGATGCAAAAAAATGCAGAACGGTTTTTATATCGTTCTGCATTTATTGTTAGGTTTATTATTATCCACTTTATTTCTTATCCGGCAACAGCGCGGCGCGGCAATATTCCTTACATTTCACGACCTCCTTTATGGCATCCGATCCCTGTGGAATTTCATATTCCAGTTCGATATCGCAGGTAATCGGCCATTTTTCCTTTTGAATCAGTTGCAGAATTTCCTTCACCGGCGTTTGTCCTTGCCCAAAAGGCATGTTGGTATCGCGCGGGGTTGCCTGTGGGCCGGTCTTGTCTTTGAGATGGATACTGACAATCCGGTGATGCAACCGTTTGATCAAATCGCATGGATTCAATCCGGTCGCGCCGAAATAATGCCCGGCGTCGAAGTTCAGCATCAGTCTTTCTCCATGTGCAATCACTTTGTCGAAGCTGAAATCCGGACTTCCCGGTTGTCCGTGGTTGTGGAAGATGACATACAGTTTGTGCTTGTCGGCAAACGGAGAGAGCCGGATGGCCGATTCTTCGGAAACCTCGGTCGTGATGCCTTTTGCTCCCACTGTTTTACAGGCATTGAAGGCATAGTCGATTTCTGCATCCGACCAACCGGGATCGCCCAATTTGAGGATGTCGATTTTAATGCCCTTGTCGTTGAACAGTTTTTTGATTTCCTTGAATTTGTCCATAGAAACAGAAGTTCGCCACCGGCGGACGGCTTCTGCGTCCTGGCCGGAAGGGATGCCGGCATAGCGTTCCACGGCGTCGCCCATCAACTCTACCGAACTCAGTCCCGACTGTACGGCATAATCCAGTATAGCGGTCAACGACTGATCCGGCATACTCCGGTAGCTATACGTGATTGTACCGATTTGTACGCCGCCAAATTTGGAAGTTGGCTTACCGGCGGCTTGTACACAAAAAACAGCCAACATCGACAACATTGCAGTTGCCATCATTTTTAAAATACACTTTTTCATCTTTGTTGAATTTTGAATTTTGAACTATTAAAAACATCTGTAATTATCTTACCACGTTTGTGCTGCCAAACGTTTGTAGTTATTATAACGCCATTTCGCATTGTCTTCGGCGGCCCTGAACAATTCGGCAGCTTCGGCCGGATATTGTTTAGCCACGGAAGAGAAGCGTACTTCTCCTTTCAGGAAGCTCTGGAACTGTGTCCAGTCCGGCTCCTTGCCGTCCAGTATGAACGGGTTCTTGCCTTCCGCTTCCAACGCCGGATTGTATCGCCAGAGGTGCCAGTATCCGCATTTCACGGCATCCGCTTCTTCTTCCTGGCTCTTGCCCATTCCTTTACGCAGACCGTGGTTGATACAGGGCGCGTAGGCAATGATCAGCGACGGGCCGTCGTAAGCCTCTGCTTCGCGGATCGCTTTCAGCGTCTGTCCCTGATCGGCTCCCATCGCTATTTGGGCTACGTAGACATAGCCATAGGTGGTGGCCATCAGTCCGAGGTCTTTCTTGCGCACGCGCTTACCGGCTGCGGCAAACTTGGCTATGGCTCCTACCGGCGTCGCTTTGGAGGCTTGGCCGCCCGTGTTTGAATAGACTTCCGTGTCGAGCACCAGGATATTGACGTTCTTGCCGGAAGCAATCACATGGTCGAGGCCACCGTAGCCGATGTCGTACGAAGCGCCGTCGCCGCCGATAATCCATTGCGAACGCTTCACCAAATACGAACTGAGTGCAGCTAATTGTTGCCCGGCGTCACACCGGGGATTGGCGGCGGCATAGTCTTTCAGGATCGGGGTGATTTGTGCGGCAAGTTCTTTCGACTTTTCCGCGTTCAGGCGGTTGGCAATCCATTCTTCCCACAAAGCCGTTACTTCTGCGGGAGGATTGCCTTCGGCTATCACTTCACGCATCAAACGGACGATACGTTCACGCATTTTCTCACCGGCGATTTCCATCCCCAGACCAAATTCGCAGAAATCTTCGAACAATGAGTTCGCCCATGCAGGCCCCTGTCCGTTTTCGTTCTGCGTATAAGGCGTCGAAGGGATCGATCCGGAATAGATGGACGAACAGCCGGTGGCGTTGGAAATCATCTGCCGGTCGCCGAACAACTGGGTGAGCAGTTTCACATACGGCGTTTCTCCGCAACCCGAACAGGCGCCGGAGAACTCAAACAGCGGCGTGGCAAACTGCGAATTTTTCACATTCAGTTTGACATCGACCAAGTGTTGTTTGGTCTTCACCCGGTCTGCACAATACGTCCAATGTTCCGCTTCGGCTAATTGCGACTCCAGCGGCGCCATTGCCAACGCTTTGGCTCCTTTGAATCCGGGGCAGATGTCGGCGCAGTTTCCGCAACCCAGGCAGTCGAGCACATCCACCTGCATACGGAAGGCCATCCCTTTCATGGCAGCCGGCGCCTTCACTTCCAGCGTATCGAACGTAGCCCCGGCTTTTTCCGCTTCGTCCAGTACGAACGGACGGATTGAGGCGTGAGGACATACGTAGGCGCACTGGTTGCATTGGATGCAGTTGTCCTTGTTCCAGGCCGGGACAAAAGCCGCTACGCCGCGTTTTTCATATTTGGCGGCGCCTTGCATCCATGTACCGTCCCGGCTGAGGGTGAAGGCCGATACCGGTAACAAGTCGCCGTCCTGCGCATTGATCGGGCGGACTACTTCGTTGATGAACGCCGGATCATTGTTCGGCGTCACCGCGTCGTCGGCCAACGTCGCCCATGCCGGATCAACCGTCAGTTGCCTGTATTCGCCGCCACGGTCAACGGCGGCATAATTCTTGTTGACCACGTCTTCGCCTTTATTTCCATACGATTTCACAATGAATTTCTTCATCTGTTCAATCGCCAGTTCCACCGGAATCACTTGCGTGATGCGGAAAAAGGCCGATTGCAGGATGGTATTGGTACGGTTGCCCAGACCGATTTCCTGTGCAATCTGCGTGGCATTGATGTAATAAACGGAAATGTTTTTCTGTGCGAAATAACGCTTCACGCGGCTGGGCAGATGCTGCGCCAGCATGTCGCCTTCCCAGATGGTGTTCAGCAGGAAGGTTCCGTTCGGACGCAAGCCTTTTGTGACATCATACATCCGCAAGTATGCCTGCACGTGACATGCCACGAAGTTCGGCGTATTTACCAGATAGGTCGAACGGATCGGCGCATCGCCGAAACGCAGATGCGAACAGGTGAAACCGCCCGATTTTTTCGAATCGTACGAGAAATAGGCCTGGCAATATTTGTCCGTATTGTCTCCGATAATCTTGATCGAGTTCTTGTTCGCCCCCACCGTACCGTCGGCACCCAGACCGTAGAATTTCGCTTCGTACAGTCCTTCGCCGCCCATGGCGATTTCTTCTTTCTGCGGAAGCGAGGTGAACGTTACATCATCCACAATGCCGATGGTGAATTGATTCTTGGGGAGCGGCAAGGCGAGGTTTTCAAAGACGGCAAGCGCCTGCGCCGGGGTTGTGTCCTTGGACGAAAGGCCATACCGTCCGCCGACGATCAACGGGGCGTTTTCCTGTCCGTAGAAACAGTCTTTTACATCCAGATACAGGGGTTCTCCGTTGGCGCCCGGTTCTTTGGTACGGTCGAGTACGGCAATGCGTTTGGCCGTCCGGGGCACAGCCGCCAGGAAATGTTTTGCGGAGAAAGGACGGTACAGATGTACGGCTACCAAGCCTACTTTCTCGCCTTTTTCCGTCAGATGGTCAATCGCTTCACGGATTGCTTCGGTGACAGATCCCATAGCGATGATAACGCGGTCGGCGTCTTCGGCTCCGTAATAGTCAAACAAACTGTACTTGCGACCGGTGATCGCCGACAGTTCCTGCATGTATGTTTCCACAATCGCGGCAACTTGCTCATAATACGGGTTACATGCTTCCCGGTGCTGGAAGAAGGTATCCGGATTTTCGGCCATACCGCGGGCAACCGGATTTACCGGATTCAGTGCGCGGGCGCGAAATTCGGCCAGCGCTTTCGGATCGATCAGCGATGCCAAATCCTGATTCTCCAGCATTTCAATCTTTTGAATTTCGTGCGAGGTACGGAACCCGTCGAAGAAGTTCACGAAGGGCACACGTGATTTGAGCGTGGCCAGATGCGCTACGGCGGCCAAATCCATTACTTCCTGCACGGAACCTTCGGCCAGCATGGCGAATCCTGTCTGGCGGCATGCCATCACGTCCTGGTGATCGCCGAAAATGGACAATGCGTGCGACGCAATCGTACGCGCCGATACATGGAACACGCAGGGCAACAGTTCGCCTGCAATCTTGTACATGTTCGGAATCATGAGCAACAATCCCTGTGAAGCCGTGTAGGTGGTTGTCAACGCTCCGGCTTGCAACGAACCGTGTACCGCTCCCGCGGCGCCTGCTTCCGATTGCATTTCCTGTACCAGTACCGTCTCTCCGAAAATATTTTTCCGTCCGGAGGCTGCCCATTCATCCACATATTCAGCCATTGTCGATGACGGTGTAATCGGATATATCGCCGCAACCTCGCTGAACATATAGGAGATATGCGCCGCGGCCTGATTACCGTCACACGTTAAAAATTTCTTTTGCTTAGTCATAATTTACTATATATATAATGTTGAATAAATTCCTAATATAAACACCCGAACAGCCACAGCGGAATCAGGTTTTCACGGCCTGTTTCCATCTTGTCCACCGCATAGTACAACGGATGCGTATTTTTCAGTTTCGACTGAGTTTCTATCTGAAACTCATAGGCTCCGTTCACTAAGAAAGAAGCGTTTTTCCGGCTTTCATTGACCCGGTTATCCTTCTGTAACTGATTAAAGAAAAATGTCTTGCAAACATTCATTTCGTTTACCGGAAGTTGATTGATGGCATACATCAGGTTGGAATTATAAAAATAAACCTTGGAGGGTTTTCTGGACAATTCTTCCCCGTCCTCATACAGCAGATTTACCAGTCTGGCATCTTTCAGATATTTAAGATAATGCATCACTGTTGCACGAGATATTTCGATCATCTTGCTCAGTTGGCTTACATTCAGCGTACACGAAGGATTCAGCGACAACAGGTATAACAATTTCCGCAACTTCGGCAAATAACCTTGTTCGATCTGTTTAATATACATCACGTCTACTTCCAGTGTCATATTCATTGTTTTCAGCAGATTTTCCGAGAAATTGCGCTTTTCCAGGAAAAACGGATAGAAACCATGATGCAAATAGTCCTGAAAATAAGCCGTTGGTTGGATCGTTGCACAAATATCTTGGGCTATCGCTACATGATCGCGGATCAGTTCCTCCAGCGTAAACGACGGTAGCTGTGTGCCGGCCGTCAGGTTCAGGTATTCACGAAAAGAGAATCCCCGTAAATAATACGGAGAAACTTTTCCGGACAAGTCCGGATTTTCTTCCTTCAACCGCATCACCGACGAGCCTGTAAACACAATCCGCAAATCGATAAAATGGTCGTAACAATAGCGCAATTCTTTCGACCAGCCCGGATATTTGAACACTTGATCTATCAATAAGACTTTTCCTCCCTGAGCGCGGAACTCTGCGGCAAAATCCACTAACGTCCTGTCTGTAAAAAAGAAATGATTCAAATTGATATATAAACAATCTCTGTTATCCGGCCCGAAAAACTCATTGGCATAGGATAATAAAAAAGTCGTTTTCCCTATCCCACGCGAACCCTTGATGCCTATCAGCCGGTCTGTCCAGTTGATATTGTCCATCAGTCCGCGCCGTACAAGCGGGTTCAAATGCGCCAACAAATACTTATGCGTCCGGTAAAAGGCTTCCATTTTTTATTCTGATATTGACGACAAAAGTACAATAAATATCCCATATTGCAATATACGGATTACAAAAAATTGCCGGAATGGCAAAAACGGGTTTGCAATTCCGGCAACTACAGGTATATATAACAGAGGGCGGTTATTCTTCGTAGGTATAACGGTTTTCTCGTTTCAGATATCTTTGATAATCGATTCTTTCTTCAAGTGTCATTGTTTTTATTTTTTCGACATCCTCGGGATAGAATACTACTTTGTGCGTTTCCCATTTCCTGCCTATCAGATTTTCGCTTTCATTTTGCCGGCGAGCGTTAATAGCATCAACAGATATTTTTCTTACATCCATAATATGGTCTCCTTTATACAATCACTTCCGTCCAACCATACGGATCCGGTTCATCTCCGTTTTGAATGGCAAAAAGTTTCTTGTAAAGTTTTTCACAGATAATGCCCGGTTTCCCGTTTTCCGAATACACATACGATTTGTTTTCGTTCAAATCGTCTATTCTGGAAATCGGCGTCACGACGGCTGCCGTACCACATTCGGCCGCTTCTTCAAACGTACTCAGCTCTTCGACCGGTATCGGCCGCCGTTCGACCTGCAATCCCATATCACCCGCCAATCGGATTAAACTCTTGTTGGTGATAGACGGCAAAATCGAATGGGAGGCCGGCGTCAGATACGTATTGCCGCGGATGGCAAAGAAGTTTGCCGGGCCACATTCGTCGAGGTATTTCTTTTCTTTCGGATCAAGATAGAGCACCGCCACGTATCCTTTTTCATGCGCCTTGCTTCCGGCCACCAGACTGGCGGCATAGTTTCCGCCTACTTTGATCATGCCCGTACCTTGCGGCGCGGCACGGTCGTACTCGCGCAGGATGCACACCGGCGCCGGCGTGAAACCCGTCTTGAAATAAGGGCCTACCGGCGTAACAAAGATCAAAAACAGGTATTCGCCGGCCGGACTGACTCCTACCTGCGCTCCCAAACCTATCAGCAGAGGACGGATATATAACGATGCGCCGCTACCGTATGGCGGCACAAAGCGCTCGTTCAACTTAATCACTTTTCGTACGGCTTCTTCAAACTTTTCGACCGGCAATTCCGCCATTTTGATTCCCTGACTAGAGGCTTGCAGACGCTTTGCGTTTTCGTTCATCCGGAACACGCGGACTTTCCCGTCTTGTCCCCGGAACGCCTTTAGACCCTCAAAGGCTTCCTGTCCGTAATGCAAACACGTTGCCGCCATGTGTACGGGAATGAGTTCGGACGACGTCACCTCCAGTTCGCCCCATTGTCCGTCCCGATAATAACACCTGACGTTGTAATCCGTTTTTATATAACCAAACGGAAGTTCAGACCAATTCAAGTTTACCATGAATTATATGTATTACAAAATTAAAGCCGCAAATGTAGCGATTATTTTTAATAGTTCAATGATTTAAAGATTGCATTTTCCCTTTTCAATTCCCGAAAAGTGTCCAATTTTTTGACACTACTGTCCAATTTTTTGACACTGCTCTTACATGCGAGATTTGGTAAATTGCTATAAAGTAACTTTTTGATGTTTTTGGCACGTTTTTTGCTGTAATTTAAGGAAAAAACAAAGAAACGATGAAGAAAGCATTTTTATTTTCAGGAATCATGACCCTGTTATTGGCAGGGGGAGGGTTGTCGGTTGCGACGGCGCAGGACAAGCGGTGGACAATGGATGAGTGCATGCGTTACGCGGTGGAAAAAAGCCCGGCCGTCAGGCGGCAACTCCACACAAACGATACGTACAAGGCGGAATATCAGGCCGCCGTTGCAGCGTTTTTTCCTTCGCTCTCGACCGGCGTTTCAGCCCGGTACAACTTCGGGCGCGCTGTCGACCCGGAAACCAATACGTATGTGAACACGACGACCTTCGGCAACTCTTACGACGGTTCCACCTCGCTGCCGCTTTTCGACGGCGGACAGCTGGTGAATCAGTGGCGTTTGGCGAAGATCAGCCGGCAGGCAGGCATGAACGACCTGCAAAAGGCCAGGGACGACCTGGCGCTCTCGACGCTGGAGGCCTTCGTGAATGTGGTGTATTACCGGGGTACCGTACGCTATACGCAGGAGAAGCGGGAAGAAAGCCAACGCACGCTCTACAAGGTACGCCGGCAGGAAGAACTCGGACTCAAGGGCAAGGCCGACGTCGCCCTTATCGAAGCGCAGGCGGCCGGCGACGATTACCGGCTGGCGAATCAGCAGCATCTCTATCACACGGCCTTGCTCAAGCTGAAGGAGTACATGAACTATCCCGCCGGCGAAACGCTGGAGGTGGACACGGTCGAGGCTGTTACCGTCGTCCTTTACGAAAACGAACCGGCCGGCGACATCTACGAGACGGCAAAGGAAACGAATCCCACCGCCCGGCAAGCCGCATGGCAGGTCGCCATCGCCCGCCGCCGGCACCTGATCCGCAAGGGGGCGCTTTTCCCCACCATCTCCCTCTCGGCCGGCATTTATACGAGTTATTACGAAAACCCGGAAGCCGAGACGGCGCCGGTCGCCTTTCGTTCGCAGTTTGCAAACAACCGGGGCGAGGGCATCGGCATCAGCTTCAGCTATCCGCTCTTCGACAGGCTGGCGCGACTGACGGAAGTTCGCCGCGCACGCAATCAGGTGCGCATCGCTCAGGAGCAGCAGACCGAAGTCCTGCAACAGTTGCAGAGCGCCATCGAGCAGTCGCTGGCCGACCGCGACGGCTATGCCCGCGAGAGCATCCAAATGGAAAAGAAACTGAATGCCGACGAACTGGCATACCGCGTCACGCTGCGCAAGTTTGAAGAAGGGCTGATGAGTCCGCTCGACGTGCAGACCAGCGCCAACACGCTTATCGAGTCGCGTGCCAACCTGCTCCAACGCAAACTCATGTATCTGCTCAAATGCAGGCAGGTGGATTATTACAAAGGAAAAGACTTGATAAATTGAGAATTGAGAATTGAGAATTGAGAATGAAGTTTTTTAAATCAACAAATAGTATAGATATGGATATTCAATTGGAAAAGAAAAAAGGGATACGGAAAAAACATATTCCGTATATTGCCGGAGGAGCGTTGTTCGCCCTTCTGCTGGGGTGGATCGTCTTCGGAGATCACTCATCGACGCTGAAGATCGACGCGCGAGGCATCAGCATCGGAACGGCTACGGCCGATCGTTTCAACGACTTTGTGCGCGTCGACGGACAGGTGCAGCCCATCACCGTCGTACAGCTTAGTCCCGAAGAGGGCGGTATCGTGCAGGAAAAAGTCATTGAGGAAGGTTCGCCCGTGCGACGCGGCGACATCATTGTCCGCATCAGCAATTCGCAGCTTGACCTGCAAATCCTTCAGGCCGAAGCCGACCTGGCCGAGAAGCAGAACTTTCTCCGTAACACGCTGGTCACTATGGAGCAGGACAAACTCAGCAATCAGAACGAAAAGTTACAACTCGAACTGGAAACGACGCGCAAGAAACGCGCCTTCCAACAACAGAAGAAACTCCACGACGAAAGCCTCTTCGCCCGCGAAGACTATCTGCAGGCGCAGGAAGACTACGAACTGGCCATGCAGAAGCACGTCCTCATCCTGGAGCGCATCCGTCAGGATTCGATCCTCCGCTCCACGCAGATCGACCAGATGGCGGATAACCTCGACAACATGCGTCGCAACGTCCTGCTGGTGCGCGAACGCAAGGAACATCTCAACATCCGTTCGCAGATCGACGGCGAACTGGGGCTGCTCGACGTCGTGCTCGGACAGAACGTTTCGCCCGGACAGAAGATCGGACAGATCAACGACCTGTCGGACTACAAAATCGAAGCCTCTATCGACGAACATTACATCGACCGCGTGCGTAACGGACTTAGTGCGTCGTTCGAGCGGCAGGGCGTCGTCTTCGACCTCGTCGTACGCAAGGTCTATCCCGAAGTGCGCGAAGGCAAGTTCCGCACCGACTTCATCTTCACCGGCGAACGTCCGGACAACATCCGCAGCGGACAGACGTACTACATCAACCTCGAACTCGGACAGCCCACCGAAGGCATCATCATCCCCAAAGGCGCATTCTTCCAGAGCACCGGCGGCAACTGGATATTCGTGCTCGACGTCGACGGCAAAAAGGCCTATCGCCGCAACATCCGCATCGGACGCCAGAACCCGCAGTATTACGAAATACTGGACGGTCTGAACGCCGGCGAACGGGTCATCGTCTCCGGATACGAGAGCTACAAGGACAATCAGGTATTATTATTAGAATAAGATTCAATGATTCTTGGAAATTAAGAATACAAGAGGAATTGAGAATTGAGAATTGAGAATTGAGAATTATGATTACAAGAGAAATTAAGAATAAAGAATTAAGAATTAAGAATTAAGAGTTATGATTACAAGAGGAATTGAGAATTGAGAATGAATACAATAATTATATTGAACATGGAGGCACGGGGCACGGGGCACGGGGCACGGGGGGCACGGACGGCGGAAATCCGCTCCACCTCGTCATTGCGGGCTTGACCCGCAATCGCCTATACAATCGACAGACTTGGCGCATTGAGAAAAGACCGCCGTCCATTGGTCGAATCCAAGTGCATGGGGACGCAGTACACATTTTGAGGACGCTCGTAATCGAATCGTTTGGTATTGTCGATCACGCCTGATACGGTGTATAGCGTACGATTCGTCTCTATTTCCTTTCCGGTGGCCGGACTGTCCGGAAACAACCGAATATTTGTTCTCTCAATCAGATGCAAATCTCGTGCCGGAAATATAAACGGTTGACAGGTAATGAAAGAAGGAATGGCGAGGTGTTCGATTTCGGACAGTGTGTCCGGTTTTGCGCACAGTTTCTTAAAACAATTCGGCCGGATTGATTTTCAAAAAGTCGGCAACAGGGATGCCGGAAGTTCCAACGAATAATACTTTGGCGGGTTGGAATTTTTTTTGGAATTTACTCATGCCCAAATTGCAGGATTTACGACCGCTTTTAACTTCCAAACCAATCAACCGGTTGTTTTTTTCAAGAATAAAATCTACTTCAAAGTTACTTTCTCTCCAGTAATACAAATTGTATTTTCCTGTCATTGCATGATTGATTAAATGGCTTCCGATAGCCGATTCGACTAATCTTCCCCAACGTTCCGGATGAACGGTTGCTTCATGGTAGCTGCAATAGTCCTGCGCACTTATGAGGGCATTATTGAAAACCTGGAATTTTGGGCAGGACGATCTTTTTCGGATCACATCGACGGCATATTTTTCCAATCCGCCCAGTAAACCGCAATCCGTTAATAGCTTTAAATAATAGGCTAATGTAGTTGTATTCCCGGCATCCTGAAGTTGTCCCATGATTTTGGTGAAAGAAAGGATTTGTCCGGAATACAAGGCGCCCAATTCAAATAAACGTTTTAACAAAGCCGGTTTCCCGATTTGTGTAAGCATCAAAATATCTTTCGAAATGCTTGTGTCTATAATGGAGTCTTTGATATATTGTTTCCAGCGTTCTTCTTCTGCAATCAAAGACGCCGAGCCGGGATAAGCGCCAAAATAGATGTATTGTTGAATATTCCAACCGAAAGCAGCTTCCATTTCGGGAAATGACCAGTGTCCGACATAAAATGTTTCGAACCGTCCGGCCAGCGATTCGGTTAATCCTTTTTGAATCAACAGCCGGGAAGACCCCATCAGTATTACCTTTATATCCGTTCCTTCCCGTGTGTCTTTATCCCATTGCTGCTTGATAATTTCACTCCAGTTGTCTATTTTTTGAACTTCATCAATAATTAACAGATATGTCGCAGCATTTTTCATCTTCATTTGCATCCGGGCGGATTCCCATACTTGCGCTAACCAGGCGGAATTTCCGAACGCAACGGCATCGGCCGATTCATATTGATTCGCAAGGGTTAATTGCGTCAATAATTGCATGGCCATAGTCGTTTTTCCCACTTGGCGAGGCCCAAAAACAACCTGAATAAATTTTCTCGGCTCTTCGATTCTTTTTCTAATATCCTTTAATAAAGATCGTTCCATAGCTAATCAATAAATTACTCAATGCACTGAGTAAAATTACTCAATGCAGTGCGTAAAATTACTCATTCTATTGAGTAAATCAAAAAATATTCTGTAAATTCGAGATTTTCAGCGTGAAAGATCAAACAAGTCACTTCAACTTGATTTTCCCCTTATCCATCCGGTCGCTCATGTCCGAGACGACGACTTCGTCGCCTTCGTCGAGGCCGCTGACGAATTCGACGTATTCAAAATTGCTTTCGCCCAACTGCATCTTTCGCCTGACGGATGTCTGCATGAATGAAATCATCATACCGACGGCCGCAACGGCAACCGCCATGCCGACGCCGATACGGATCCACTGTTTTCTCTGTTCCTTTCTTTCCACTTCTTTCGAAATCGCTCTGTCCATAGATTTTCTTTTTCTGTGGTACAACAAACCCCGTGTCAAAACGGAAAGACTTTCATTGACAACAGGAAGAACAAAACCCGCAGTGTTCGGAATCGGACACAGTGTCCGATTTCACGATCTTCGTATCGCTTCGCGTATCCGCACTAATTTCCGCAACAGATTTTCGAGCAGGTGCAAGGGCAGCATATTGGTGGCATCGGATTTGGCCTGCGAGGGATCGTGATGCGTCTCAATAAACAATCCGTCCGTCCCGACGGCAACCGCCGCTTTGGCAATGGTCTCGATCAGTTCCGGCAGTCCGCCGCTGACGCCGGAGGTCTGATTGGGCTGTTGCAGCGAGTGTGTGATGTCGGTAACGACCGGAAAGCCGGTCTTTTGCATTTGCGGGATGCCCCGGAAATCAACCACCAGATCGGTATATCCGAAAGTCGTTCCCCGTTCGGTCAGCATGACGTTGTCATTGCCGGCATCCACCACCTTTTGCGCTGCAAACCGCATCGCGTCCGGCGACAGGAACTGTCCTTTTTTGATATTGACGATCTTGCCGGTTCGGGCGGCGGCAGCCAGCAGATCGGTCTGGCGGCACAGGAAGGCCGGGATTTGCAACACATCCACATAATGGGCTACTTGTTCCGCCTCGTGCGTTTCATGAATATCCGTCACGACCGGAATGCCGAACGTCTCGCGTACTTTCCGCAGGATATTCAGGGCTTTCTCGTCGCCGATTCCGGTAAATGAATCTAATCGCGAGCGGTTGGCCTTGCGGTACGATCCCTTGAATACATACGGAATGTGTAATTTCTCCGTCATACCTGCAATCTTTTCGGCAATGCGAAGCGCCATATCTTCGTCTTCGATGACGCAGGGGCCGGCTAAGAGGAAAAAATTCTCCCGGTTGGTGAGTTCTTGTATTGTAATCATTTTTATAACGGTTAGTGATTAATAAATTCATAATTCATACTTGATGGAGACGATGGTTTGTTCGATTTTTTCCTCCATCGGGAGGGAAGCGTCGATCCAGCGGATCGGAATGCCTCGCCGTTCCATGCCGCGAAACCAGGTCATTTGCCGTTTGGCAAACTGGTGTATGGCGATTTCCAGCCGCGCCGTCATCTCGTCACAGTTTAATTGCCCCGTCACATAGAGGGTGAGGTATTTGTATTCCAACCCGTAACTGATCAGGGCTTCGGGCGGGATGCCGGAAGCGAGCAAACCTCGCACTTCGTCGACCATTCCCTGTTCCAGACGGATGCGGAGACGCTGCGAGATACGTTCCCTCCGCCTTTCCCGGTCGATGTCCAGCCCGATAACCAAGCTGTGAAGAGGGGCGTAGTCGTTTTGTTGCGGGACGCATTGCCGGTAATATGCTTCAATCTCAATGGCGCGGATGGCACGCTGGGGACTGTCTACATCGGTTTTGTTGTGCAGGGTTTTATACGAAGCGAGTATCTTTTCGAGTTCGGGCAGGGACTTCGTCTTCAGGGATTCCCTGAGCGCCTGATTCCGGGGCACGTCCGGTAGCCGGAATCCTTTCAGCACCGCTTCGATATAAAGCCCCGTGCCGCCGCAAAGGACAGGCAGTTTGCCTTGTTCCCGGATCTGCCGGTATACGCGGAAGAAGTCATGCTGATATTCAAATACGTTATATTGGGTTCCGGGTTCGCAAATATCAATCAGGTGGCAGGGTATCCACCGGCCATTCACCCGGTAATCATTCCGGTCTTTCCCCGTGCCTATGTCCATGCCGCGATACACCTGGCGGGAATCCGCGCTGATGATTTCCGTGTCCAGACGATCGGCCAGCGCGGCGGCAAAGGCGGTTTTTCCCGAAGCGGTAGGCCCTACTATGGTGATAAGCTGACAGGTTTCCATGTTCAATGCGTAATGTAACGATTCTTTCTTAACGTTTCCGGGTCTCACGCCTGCCGCCGGTTTTGATGGTAAATAATGGCCACGGATACGCACCCCACGGCAAACACTACGGAAGCAATACATTCCGGCAGGATAGAAAGCGTATTCCCGTCGCGGATAAACAGGTCGTAGAAGCCTTCCAGTCCCCAGTTCAAAGGCGAAAAAGCGCTCAGCAGTTGCATGGGGCGCGGCATGACGAATACCGGAATCCATATGCCTCCGACAGCGGCCATGATGACAATGGATACGGCGGCAAAGATGGATGCCTGCTGGTGGCTTGTCGCTATTTTCCCGATGGCGATGCCATAGCCGATGGCGGCCAGGGCGGAACAAACGGCCATCAACAAGAGGGGGGCATACTGCACGGCTACGGTCAGGGCCGGCAGGCCGAGCAACGGGAAAAGCCGGACGCCCATCAGGAAGATGGCCGTGAACTGCAACAGGCACACCGCCAGATAGACGATGATCTTGCCGGCAAGATACAGGTAATACGGGCAGGGCATGGTTTGCAAACGGGTAAAACTGCCGTCTTCCCGCTCTTTGATGATATTTCCGGACAGAGAAATGGCGATGAAAAAGATCGCAAACATGCTCCATGCCGGGATATTGTGTTGCACGGAGTTGGGGATGGCCTTGTTGCGTCCGGACAGCGCATATTGTTCCTTGATCGACACCTGGTTTCGCGAAAGATGGATGCCGGCAATCGGAATCGGGGAAAGTTTGTTTACTTCCATTGTTATTTCCTTGAATATAAAATCGCTTTCCGTCCGGGCGGCATATTCGCGCAACGTACTTGTCAGGGTGTTTCGGAAAGACGTTTTCGTGACGGGATCGAGATAGATATCCACTTGTACGGAATCGGCAGGCAAAGCGGTATCGTCGCCGCTGAAAATACCGGCTACATATTGTTTTACGTTTTCCCGTATCTTCCCCGTGGCATTTTCCGGAATCACAATCCCGATCATGAAATCCCCGCGTGACACGGCTTGTATCAAGTCGTCCTTTCCGGCGGCGGTATGGCCGTTGATCGTGCGGCTGACGGAGAAAATGTTCGATTCCTCAATCTGCCGTTCAATGGTGACGCCTAAGGAATCCCGGTCGTAATTGAGCAGCAGCAAGGGGATACGGGTCTCCTGGATGGAATTAAACGTGCTGTCTTGCAGGTAGGTCATGATAACGACCAGCAGCATCGGCATCAGGAACATCATGCACAAGCCGGCTTTGTCGCGTATCAGCAGCAGGTAATCCTTATATATCAGAGCTTGTAACTTGCGCATCAATCCCTCAGTTTTTTACCGGTTAGTTGCAAATAAAGCGCCTCCAGAGAAGCGCAGCCGTCCGACAGGCGGATCAACTCGCCGGGGACGCCTTGGCGGATGATTTTCCCTTCGTCGATAAAGGCGACTTGCGTGCAAAGCGCTTCGGCTTCTTCCATATAATGCGAAGTATAGATGATGGTGCTTCCTTCGCGGTTGACGGCTTTCAGGTTTTCCAGAATCAGATGTTTGGACTGTACGTCAATGCCGGCCGTCGGTTCATCGAGGAACAGGACTTTGGGATGATGCAGCAGACCTGCAATCAGGTTGATCCTGCGTTTCATGCCTCCCGAATAATTCCCGACGCGACGGTGTTTGTGGCTTTCCAGGCCGAAGAAAGAAAGCAACTCATTGATCCTGTTATTCAGTGCGGCGCCCTTCAATCCCAGGATGCTGCCGAAGATTTTCAGGTTTTCGCAGGCGGTAAGCGCCGGATAGAGGGCGATGTCTTGCGGAACTACTCCGATCAGCGGCCGGATGGCCTTCAGTTGACTGCGCAGGGAACAGGAGCAAATCGTCACGTCGCCCTTGTCAAACGAACGAAGCCCGCACAAAATATGGATGATCGTTGTTTTGCCGGCGCCGTTAGGGCCTAATAAACCCATGATTGCCCCTTGCGGAATCGTCAGCGAGAGATGGTCTACGGCAGGAACGTCATTCCCTTTGTAGGTTTTGCACAAGTCTTTTATTTCGATAGCCGGCGTGGTCTGCATTCTATTTTACGGATTCGCGCAAGCGGGTGAAAAAACGTTTTTCTTCGCCGGCAATGGCAACCAGCTTATCGGCTAATTGGTCGTAAGAACAAATATCGGCTCCTCTTTTCTTGAATCTCCGGGCGGCTTCGTATGCAAAGTCGCGCCACAGGTCGCCGATGCGGGTCATTTCCGTCGAAAACTCCCGGTATTCCGGTCTGTTCAGCAGGTCGGATGCTTCTTGCAGGAAGGCGGCATACATGTAGCGAAAGCCGGCGCCACCCGTCCCGATTTCTTCCAGCATACGGATCACCTGCGCCAGTTGCAAGGCCGCTTTGCCGGCGCCTAACTTCTTTTCCCACCGGCGCATCTTGCCGGCCAACAGGGTGATGCCTTTTACGCCGAAATACGGGATGGGAATATCAAGCATGCGGCGGCAATTAAGTTTGAGGCCGCTGATGATGGCGGATTTCATATCGGGCGGAACGGAAGGCGCCTGTTTCACCCAGTACATCTTGCCCAGAGGGGGATACGTACCTTTGGCGAAACGTACCCGTTTCAATTCGTCGTGGGTAAGTTCGTTCATGACTAAGGACACCGGATCGCTCACCGTATACACGTCGTTTTCCTTTCCGATGACGCAAAGGTTGTGCGCATTGAAATGAAAGCGGTATTCTTTCGGGAAATAGGGCAGGTAAAAGACGCCGACTACATTTCCCACCGGAGTGCCTTGTTCCAGCAACCTGTCCAGGGCTTTCATGGACTTGTTTTCGTTCAGGAAACGGCATTTCCTTATTTGGATGCCCAACCGTTGCGTTACTCGCGAAAAAAGATGCCCCGGCAGAGGCCTGAACGAAAATACAGGCATTTTGTGCAGGCGGATGAAAGGCATATAGGAAAAAAACAGTCCCGCCCCGATACCGAACACCATCGGTTCGCTGACCGGTATCCCGTAATGACGCAACATGTTGGAGGTAACGCCGCATTCGCAATGTGCGGCCGGGCTGTGCTTAAAATCAATCTTCATATACATTAAACTCTTTTCAATTCTTCCACACGCATGCTCAGCGCTTCTGCATAGATTTGCAGCGACGCATCGTCCAGCAAGGCAAACTCGCCGGCTTGCAGGTGTTTTTTGATGGTTTTCTTCGGAATCCCCGTATAGGAAGCCAATAGACCCATGTCGAACAGGCGTACTTCCATATGGTAGGCCAGGGGGCTTTTTTTTCCGGCCAACACTTCCTGCCGGAGCGCTTCGGCTTCTTCCGAAATATGCTCCCATGTCAAGGCCAGCGCTTCATTTTTAGCTTCCCAGCCTACGCTTGTCACTTGGCAGTATTCCCCGTTTTCATCCAGCGCATAATACACGTCGCGGAGGGTGGTCTGACCGAGGTATTTGTTGTCTTGTGGAACGTCTTCTATCTTCATTTTAACAAACCGTTAATAAACAATATCCGTAGGAAAAGCGGGCGCTTTCGGGCGTCATCAGGAGGATTTTCTGTCCTTTCTCCAGCCGTCCCGAGCGGTATAGCTCTTCCAGCATGAGAAAATTGGAGGCCGACGCCACATTTCCAACCGCCGGCAGATTCACAAACCATTTTTCTTCCGGAATGGAACAGTCTATCGCCTTTAGTTCGTCCATAATCTTGCGCTTGAAAAACATGGATGACAGATGCGGCAGGAACCAGTCGATCTCCTCCGTCGTAAGGTTTCTTTTTTCTTTCATTTCCTGAAAGAACCGGACGCCTAACGAAATAATGCTTTCGCCTAACTGACGGGTGTCCTGCTTCAACGAAAAGAGAGACCTGGAGAGCCATTCCGTTTCGGGAAAGGACGTCCAGCCGCGCAGTTCGCCCGTTTCGTCCTTTTCACCGCCGGCATACATGCAGGTTTCGCGGAGGTGGGCGTAGGAACACAATTCGATCCAGTTGATTTCAAGGGAAAGCCCCTCTTTGGCCGGCTCTTTCTGCAACAAAACCGCCGCTGCGCCATCGGACAGCATCCATCGCAGAAATTCTTTCTCAAAAGCCAGCAGGGGTTTTTCTTCGAGTTGATTCAATTTGTCGGCTTCTTCTGCAAAATAGCTGTTCCGCATCCAGGGCGACAAGCGTTCCGAAGCGACGCATACCGCCTGTTTCTTATCGCCGCAAAGCACCGCCAGATAAGCGTATTTCAGCGCCTGAATCCCTGTGCAGCAGGAGCCGGCAAAGGTGACGACTTCGGCATTTCGCCCTCCGACTTTCCCGTGCACCATGACGCCGTGCGAGGGAATCAACTGCTCCGGCGAAGCCGTCCCGGCAGATAGCAAGTCCATGTCGTCGAGGGAAAATCCATTGCCACATAACCGTTTCACGGCGTTGGCGGCCAATTCCACGTTGGTATGCGTCACGTTTCCCAGGGCGTCGAGCGCATAATAGCGCTGTTTGATGCCGTTACTTTTCAGGATGATGCGCCTTGATAACGAAGGTTTGCCGTTTATCAAACCCAAATATTGCTCCATATCATCGTTATTTACAGGAGTGTTAGGTAAATAATGGGAGATACGGGTGATGTAAACTTTGTCATTCATGGGCGTAAAGATAGAGATTATTTCAAAAACGGGAAAGAGATTTTTATTTTCACCACGACCGGATGGTATAATCAGGTGTAGCCGGGGTACGGGAAAACCGGCGAAAAGGACAAGACAAAAGGCGAAAGGACTGCTCTTCCGCCCTTCGCCTTTTGTTCTTTTGTATGCCTGTATAACCGTCACGGATAGGATGGCAGGGTTTTATTCCAGAAACAGTTCAATAACCGGAACGTCTACGTCCGGCCGCTGAACAGGGAGGTCCAGAGTTACGTCGTCATTATTTGACCGGAATCTGACCTCCGAACCGTCACTCAACAACTGCGCGTATTTGAATTTGCCGTTGAATCCGGGCAGACGCAATGCGTTGATCGGCCAATCAAGCACATGTATGTAGAGGCGTTTCGTCTGGGGATTGTAGGTAAGCAGACAGTTCCGTGGCGCGACAAAATCGTCGGGCGCCTGTGTGCAGCCGTAGATTGAGCGGTTGTGATAGTCCATCCATTGCCCCATGCCGTCGAGGCGTTCGTTGGCGCGGTAGTCAAACACGCCACGCGCGGTCGGCCCCACGTTGAGCAGCAGATTGCCGCCTTTACTGGTTACTTCGATCAGCATCACGATCAGTTGATGTATGCTTTTCCAGGAATGTTCGTCCCGGTGATAGCCCCACGAGCCGGAGAAGGTCTGGCAGGTTTCCCACGGGACACGTTGCCCGTTGACGGTAGGCCACTCGGCGGGCATGAACTGTTCGGGCGTTTTGAAATCCCAACCCCAGTCCGTGTCGTTGAGGTCCATCCGGTCGTCAACCAGAATACTTGGTTGCAACTTGCGGATCAGTTTCAGCAGATTCTCCGAATCCCAGTCGTTGTGTCCTTTTCCGTTTTCGCCGGGATAGGAGAAGTCCAGAAACAACTCGTCAATCCGCCCGAACTGGGTCAGGATTTCCGTCAACTGGTCTTTGAGGTATTGCTGGTATTTCTTTATGTCCCGTTTTTCATTGGCGGCCTTGCGTTCGTCGGCATCCTTGGGGCCGTTCGGATGAATCCCGTCGTAGGGGAAATCGGGATGGTGCCAGTCGATCAGCGAATAGTAAAACCCGATGCGGATTCCTTCGGCGCGGAAGGCGTCGACAAAAGGCTTGATCAAATCTTTGCCGTAAGGGGTGTTGGTGACTTTGAAGTCGGTGTATTTACTGTCCCACAAGCAGAAGCCTTCATGATGTTTGGTGGTAATCACTACGTATTTCATGCCGGCGGCTTTGGCTTTGGCCGCCCATTCCTTGGGATTATACAAGTCGGGGTTGAAACGTTCGAAATACTTTTGATAATCTTCATCGGAAATCTTTTCGTTATGTTTTACCCACTCGTGACGGGCAGGCATGGCATACAGTCCCCAGTGAATGAACATACCGAAACGGTCGTTCCGCCACCAGGCCATGCGTTTGTCCTTTTGTTCTTTCGTTTCCTTCACCCAGGAAGGGGTTTCCTGCGCCGTGGCGAAACTACTCATTGCTAAAGTGATTCCTATGAGGAATCCAACTACTATTTTCTTCATGATACTTCCTTTTATTTATTATTATTACTCATGCTTATTTATTAAAAAACGGAGCAAATGTACATATAAAGATTCGAAGATTCAAAGATTCCGGGATTTTTTCGTGGGCAGGCATGTATTTCTTGTGTATAATGACGCTTTATTAAAGCTGAAAAATAAATATCATAAATCTAAGTACATGACAAAAACTCAAAGATATTAAAATCGAGTTTGGCAAAAGGATTAAGCAATGCAGCGGCAATGGTTTGTAATCCATACTTAAAGAGGCTCTTAGCCCGGCTTCCATGCTTTTTAATTTTTATCTGTTTAATGTTTTCGTGGACGTAAATTCCAACGACATACGCCCATGCGAAAGCAACCATAACGAGCGAAAAGAGTTTTTCGATACG
>JAITPV010000190.1 GCA_031289275.1 Tannerella sp. | reverse complement strand
AGAATCCACATCAATTCGTTCACGTCGTCGTTGCCGCCGAACTGGCGTTGCACGGCTTCTTCCACGTTTTCCTTGTTGAAATCGTATTCCCGTTGTTCGTACATCCATCGCACCGGCATTCTGTCGGGCATGGTATTGAGATTGGTTGCCGGGTTGATCGGTAATTTCGGGTAACCCGTCCGCCTGTATTCGTAATAATTATCATAGGTATAGTGCATGAAATTATTCAGGTACTTTTGTGTAATGATTTTATTCAGATTACTCTCAAAAGCGCTCTCGCTACTGCTCAGTTGAATCTCCTGACCGGCCAGAAAACTTTGAATATACTCGGCGGTGATCGGACGGCCATGATGCCAGGTCTCTTCGTTCGGCGTATTATCGGCCGTGAACTTCATGCCGGCTTCAATGCCTTTCAGATAATAAGACGCCGGATCGCCGTCGATCCATTTGCGCAGGCAGGCTTCGGCCAGGATAAAGTTCTGTTCGGCATAACCTAACCGGATGGTCGGCTGGCCGGTTTCGATCTGCGTATAGCGCAGATTGATATTGGAGAGGCTCCCGGTGGTGAAGAAGGAGCCGATTACATCGAACGCAAGAGAGGGGTCAATGCCCACATAGGCGTCCCAATCATCTGCCGCCACGCCGCTCTCTGTTTTTGCCGTAGCCGGCTGCGCATAGTAAAAGAGCCGGTAGTCGTTGTACTTCTTCAGCGTGTCAATCACCGTGGTTGTCACCATAGGATAGGGTATAAACCGGTTCTTCGTTTCGTGCGTGGGATATATCTGTGACGCTTTCGTGCCGTACACCAGTTGCAGGTTATCATTGTTGGAAGCAAATAACGTACGTTCACCGACTAATTTGGCAAAGCGTTGCTTGATATTCAGGTCGGCATCCGCTTCCTTTTTCGACAGATTGATCAATACCTTCAACTGCTGGGCTGTTATCGCTTTTTTCCACTTTTCCGGATCGCCATCGTAGATAATATCGCCATCGAACGCCCTGCCGGCATTTGAAAAATGCGTATAGGCCGCCTCCAGATCGTTCAGAACATTCAACATCACCTCTTTCTGGGTGTCATACTTGGGATTGATCACGCCTTCCTCTCCTTTCAACGCCTCACTGTAAGGAATATCGCCCAACTCCAATGATTTGTTGAATAACCGGAAGGCTTTAATAAACAACGCCAGTCCCTGATAAGCCTCTTTGTCTACATCGGCCGCCAGTTCCACCATTTTGAAACAGTTTGTCAATCCGGTATAAAGGCTTAAATCTGCCCGGTCGAAGCGGTTGTATTGATCGTTTTCCATCAATTCCCCCCATGCAATATGCTTGCTTACCATCATATCATAGAAGTAGCTCTTATTATCGCTTTTGCTTACCATATCCTTTATTTGTTTGGTAGCCAACATCGCTGCAGTAGCGCTTGTGGGCGTGTCCGGATTGGTATTAATCGCATCAAAATCGCTGCAAGCGTTAAGTACACAGAGCAAAAACAGGTGCAGCATACATATATATATTTTTTTCATATCCGTATATTTTAAAAGTTTAGTTTGAGATTAAATCCGACATAACGTATGGAAGGCGAATTGATGTTTTCCGTATCCACATCCGGGTCGGAGAAGCGGAAGTCCTTTGTCCATATCAACAGGTTTTGCCCGACGAGCGAGACATCGGCGCCCTTTATCTTCAGTTGCTTGCAAAGGCTTTGCGGGAAAGTGTAACCCAACGAGAGTTCCCGCAATTTGAAGAAGGTCTTGTTTTTAAGGAAATTCGATTTCCTTTCGTTACCCTGATACGAGCGCATATAGCTTTCATAAGACACTTCCACGTCGTTCGGGGCAAAGACGCGCGTATCTTCCGTGATATTTCCGTCCGAATCGTATTTGACGCTGCCGGAAACGATTTTCACGCCCTGGCCTACATAATTCCGCTTTCCGTCGACCACCTCGTCATACCGCCACTGATTGTCGGAGTCGGGATGCCGTCCGGAATGCCAAAGCCGTGAATCCATATAATTGAACATCATTCCGCCCACTCTTCCGTCGAACGAAAAATCCAGATGGAAGTTTTTATATTGTACGCTGTTCATCCATCCCCATACCCAGTCCGGATTGGAACTCCCGGCCAATGTCGGGTAAGCGCTGGCTCTCGGCATTCCGTTGTAGTGGATCAGGTTCCCGTCCGGGTCTTTTTCCCAATCGTTCATGTCTAACCACCACCAGTCTTTACCGTCGGCCACCCAGGGTCTTTTTGTAGAATACAATTCGTCTACCTTGTGATAGTAATAGCGGTCGGCCGCCCAGTTAAAGGTGGAATTCCACGTGAAATCTTTGCTTTTGAACACATCGCCGCCAACCGAAAATTCCACGCCCCGGCTCAGTTGCTGTTCGCCGTAATTGATGAGCGTCGTTTCAAACCCGCTGGCATAACTCATACGCGCAAAGGTTTGCAAGTCGTATTCAAGTTTATTGTAATAAGCCAGGTCAAACTTCAACCGATTGTTGAAGAAATGAAATTCCGTCCCTATCTCATACGCCTCCGATGCACGGGGTTTCAGGGTAATATCGCGTATGGACACGGGATAATTGGCGGCGGTCATATCGCCCCAGTAACTCCGGGAGATGGAATACACCTGATTGATGTCGTAAATACCGGCCGGGTATTTGGTTTGCGTCCAGGAACCTCTGAACTTCCAGAAATTGAATACTTCGGGCAGGGGAACAAATTCCGACAGGATCAGACTGCCCGATACCGAAGGATAGAAATACGACCGTTCCGACTTCGCCAGCGTGGATACCCAGTCATTTCGTCCCGTCACTTCCAGGAATACCGTACTTTTCCACGACACGCCGGCCTTTCCGTACAAACTGTTCGTCTGTTGTTTGGTGACGGAAGAGGACGTGGTAGCCGGATCAATGGAAGCATTCAACGAATAGAAGCCCGGCATGTTCAATCCGTTGCTTGTGGCGGAAATTTGCCCGTCGGTTTCGCGCAAATAAATAGAGCCGCCCAGAAAACCGTCGATCCTGAAATCGCCCAGCGCTTTATTCACCAGCAGCATCGCATCGTTATTCGTACTGTAACCGGAATTATTCGTCAGTTCATAACTCCCTTTCAGATTACTTCTGGAACTGATCGGTTGCGTAAATTCCGTCCGGCTGCGGTAAGCGTCCACACCGATTCTGGCCGACAGTTTGAGCCAGTCCGTAAAATCGTAGGAAAGATTAAAATAACTGTTGCTTAAATCGTAATGATTCCCGCGTGTCCGTTCGTAAGCCAGGAAATAAGGATTATCATACCACCACTCATCCATCCAGTTTTGTTCGGAATGTTCCTTGCCTACCCGCCAATAGTTCCGGTAGTCGCGCAGGTCGTATTCGGCGCCCGTCCAGAGAAGCAGATTGTACATGAAACTCCCGACGCCATAGCCGGTTCCCAGATTGTTGGAATAAAAACTTTTGTTGTAAGTCGTTCCGGCATCCAGATGGAATTTGTTCCAATCCATTTCGCCGCCCACCGTGAAAGCAAGCTTGTTTTGATCGGTATTGGGGAACTGCCCTTTGTTATGCACATGATTCAGCGATGCGCGGACGCTTCCGTACTGTCCTTTCTGCGACACGCTGATGTTGTTGTTGGTCACAAAGGCCTGTTGAAGGAAATTCTGGAAGTTATCTTTTCCTTTGGATACTAATGGCATATCTTCCCATTCGTAAGTAGACGGGTTATATTGCCTGGCTGTGCGGCCAATATCCAGTTTATCGCCCCATACATAATCCCCCGGAGCATAACGGCCATTGGCGCCCGAACTGTAGGAGTTCTGTACTTCCGGTATCATCAGGAATCCGGCATGAAACATGGTATTGCTGTTTACCGTCACATCCAGTCCTTCTTTCTTTGCCTTCCGGGTCGTGACCATGATGGCTCCTGCGCCGCCTCGCGAGCCGTAAAGCGCCGAAGCGGTCGATCCTTTCAGTACGTCTATTGATTCAATATCGTCGGCCGGAATGTCGGCCAGCGTGACATTGTAATGAGGCACTCCGTCTACCACCAGCAGAGGCGTAGAGCCACGCAGGGTAAGCGTCGGAGCGGCTGCAAATTCCGTACTGTTTTTCACGTTTAATCCGGCCACCTTGCCGGTAAGCGAAGTAGCTACATTGGCGCCTTTGACAATAGAAAGTTTTTCACCATCCACCTTCTGTACGGCATATCCCAGGGCTTTTTCTTCGCGTTTGATACCAAGGGCGGTGACAACGACTTCGGAAATCATCCTCGCATCTTCTTCCAATCGGATGTTGAACACGATACTGTTTCCGACGTTGACTTCCTGCGTCGCATACCCGATGAAGGAAACCAGAATCACGGAGTTGGGAGATACATTCAAGCTGAAATCTCCCTCGGCGCCGGTTACCGTACCATTCGTGCGGCTGTTTTTTTCGATAATATTCGCGCCGATCACCGGTTCGCCCGATTCATCCACCACAATACCCGTGACCCTGCGCGGATTACCCTGTTGCGGATTATCCATCGCCCGTGTCTGCGTGCTGATTGTAATGGTGTTGTCTTCCCGGCTGAAGTTGAGTTGCGTCTGCCGCATGATTGCATTTAATACCGTCGTAACAGGAACGTTTGAAAAATGCAGCGTTACTGCTTTGCCGGTAATCACATTTTCACTGTAAAAGAACTTCAATTCCGTTTGTTCGGACAGGTTTTCGATCACCTTGTCCAACGGCTGGTTCTGTACGTTAATAGTTACGTTTTCCGATGCTGCGGTTTGCGCAAAAACGGTCTGCATGCCCAACAGTATCCAAAAAACGAAAAAAACATAATGATAACTTAGTCTTCTGATTGTTTGTCTCATATAATTAATTATTAGGGTTGAATATCTTTTTCCATATACAGTATAATTTTACCGGTTTCTTTCCGGTACTTAATCCCCGCCGTATAATAAATGGAGTTCAACACGGCATCCAGCGTTTTATTGTCGTGCGCCCCGGAGATATATTCTGCGGGCATCTGTCCGCCTTCAAATGCGATGATGCAATTATAATGCCGCATCAGTTCATTGATCACGCTACGGATGGGGGTTTTATTGAAATACAATTCGCCGGAAATCCAGGATTTCGTTTTTTCCATGTTTGCATGCTTCCGGAAGATTTCATTTTTCGTTTTATCCAGAAAGAACTGTTCGTCGGGCAACAGTTGCATGACGGCGTCTTCCATATTGACCCGCACTTTTCCGGATTCGACCGTGACCGATACAAATTCGTCCTCGTCATGCGCTTTTACGTTAAACGACGTCCCGAGCACTTCTATATCGGCGCTTTTTGTTTGCACGATAAACGGGCGGGAGCGATTTTTCGCCACATCAAAGAAGGCTTCGCCATCCAAATGAACCACCCGTTTGTCATGCTCGAACTTCCCCGGATAGGTGAGTGAAGAACCGGCATTCAAAATCACTTTCGTGCCGTCGGAAAAAATGACCTGTTCCCGTTCTCCGTGGGCGACCCGAAGCGTCCGGCACGCAACCTCCTGCTTCGACTCGCCTCCGGAAAACGTATACACGGCCAGCCCCGTAGCGACAACCACACATACCATGGCCGCATATTTCAGCAGCGTGAGCAGAGAGAATGTTTTTTCCTGCCTGCGGAGGCGTTTCAATAATTGTTCGGCTTCGCTCCTGTATTGCCGATACCGGGCTTCCGAGGGAATTTGGACGGCTTCGTTCCATACCCGATCCATGACCTCGCCGGACTGCGCATACCCGTCGCCCGACTGCATGGTCGCCCATAAAGCCTCCGCGTCCGCTTGCGTATACAAACCGTTGATATACCGCTCGAACCGGTCAATTGTCTGTTTTTTTCCGTCTGTCATCTTTTCCTGCATCTCGTGCCTCTTTTATAATAAATGCCACCTGTATATTTGCATATAAATAATCTAATGTACGGTTTCCGTAAACGTTTCCGGAATCCTTATATAGAGGTCTTATAAACGTTTACAGAACTCTTATAAACATTTCCGGAGGTCTTATAAACGTTTATAAAAACGCAGTGAACGTTTACAGAACCGAGGCGAAACGGGCGTAAAGCACAAAACTGTTACGCACACATTGTATAATACCGAAAATGGGCGGGCATCTGGGATAGCAAGCGCAAAGTTTAACCTTTATTACAAACTCAGGCAGCACAACAGCAACAGCGCATCGGCATACGTGTCGGCATATTTGACTAAACAGGAACGGATTATTTTCAATGAAGCGGAGATATGCTGCTGAACGGTATAGACCGAAATGTTCAATTCGACGGCAATGTCCTTATGCGATTTCATCTCTTTCCGGCTCATTTGAAACACCCGTTTTTGTTGCGGCGTCAACCGGTCGAGGGATTTTTCGAGCAACCGATTCAAATCCGCATCCATGATCGCATCTTCCGTGCCGTTATCAAAATCGATTGATTGCGCCAGAATCTTCTTTTTCAATTCCTGTTCTTTATCCATATCGGCCAGCAGATTCAGTATCCGGTTCTTTACAATGGTGTATATATAAGGGGCAAACGGCAGATTGGGATTCAGAAAACGGCGGTTTTGCCATACGGAGGCGAAGGCGTCCTGAAAAACATCTTCCGCAAATTCCTGCGATTTGACAAATTTCATGGCGAAGTAAATTAACCTGCTTTTGTACAAGGCATATAATGTACAAAACGCCGATTCATCATCATTGAGTAAAGCGGTAATCAGTTCGCTTTCCGATAAGTTGTTTTTCATCCTGAAAATCCTTCGTTTTTTTTCAAAAATTATCCGGTGTGAAAGCCTTATTACAGCTTCATGGCACAAATATATGCGAAAAATATCAAAAACGCCCTCTCCGACGTATAAATATTTATGATTGTCCGCATAGCGTCCTATTTATGAATTTTCGATATGAAATCAGTTGAGGCAATAAAAGCACGGCGGATGATAAAATCTTTTTGTACTTTTGCCCATGTTTAATTAATCGATTACAGACATGAGTACAATGATGTTTGAAAAAAATGATATGCAGCAAGTGATCCTGAACGTGGCAAATACCAAATACAATTTTCTCATGGAATTACTTGAAAACTTCGATTTTGTGCAGATTGAAGAACAGGACGGAGATTCCAGGGAAGAAATTG
>JAITPV010000161.1 GCA_031289275.1 Tannerella sp. | reverse complement strand
GCCCGCTATACAGCAGCCAAGGAACACCCATAACGTTACCGTGGCGTGCAACTCGGCATACAGGTAAATACCCAGAGCCGCATAAATCAGGTAAATAAATACACTTATGATTTTTCCGCGTTTACACTGCAGATCATACTTGTTCATGTACAAAAGATTGTTTCCGATCCCCTTCGTAAAATCAATTTTCATAAGATAACGCAATCCCATCGTGCCGGTGATTAACCCGTACAGGATTATAAGCAACGAATAGTAGCAAAACAGTTTCGCAACGAGCAGCGCGCCCTCGGGCGTATAAAGAAGATACACCACAGCCGGGATAACAGTCACCAAAATCGACAGGCTCATCACCTCCATGTTTATCAACCGGTTCAGCGACTTGTTCGACTTGGCATAAATCATTTCCCTGATCATGCTTTCTTTCAACACTTCCTGCTTCTCCAGACGCTCGTCCAGCGAAGCCCACATTTTTTTCAATTCTTCCCACTCCATCATTTTCAATTTTTACTGATTCGACATGTTTTTAAGACTCTCTTTGATCCGTTTCAGCTTTGTGGCCACATTACTTAACGTCAATCCGGTTATATCGGCAATCTCCTGATAGGATTTCTCCTCCAGCCAGAGCAGGATAATCGCTCGATCCAACGCTTTCAGCTGTTGAATCAGGCGGTACAGTTCCCGCAGGTCTTCTTCCTCGCTGTCCGGCTCGTAAGCGATGTCTTCGGTAAGGAAAGACAGCGGCGCCGTTTGTTGATGCCGGCTTTCCTTGCGGACAACCGAAATGCAACTGTTCAGCGCCACCCGATACATCCACGTCGAAAAACTGCTTTCGTACCTGAACTTGGGAAAAGATTTCCAAAGATGATAAACTGTTTCCTGATACAAATCTTCCATCGTAAAACATTCGGAAGCGTAAAAGGAACAAACCTTATAGATGATCCGTTCATGATTTTGAATCATTTTGATAAATGCCCGTTCCAACTCCGGGTTCGTTTGATTATGCCTGCTCATCGGATTGCTTTTTCTCTATTAGTCGCAAGGAACGGAAAAAAATGACACAAAGCTATCGTTTGATTGAAAAAGGATGTTCACACGGAAACATGCCCTGAGGTTAGTGCATTCGTTGCACGTAACCCCGGTCGTCCTGATATGGTTTGTGTGTGATGGACGTACAACGCCTATTCCGTTTCGGGCAATCTGAAAGGTGGGATAGGGATTCTCTCGTTCATGATCGCATGACTTGTTGCGGAAGTAATTTCCAAGCTTCTTATCATTATGGTATTATAAAATAGTCGTCAAATACTCATTTCATAACTCATAACTCTTAACTCTTACTTCTTACTTCTCATGTAATCATAACTCATAACTCTTACTTCTTAACTCTTAATTCCGAAAGGAAGTTGTATTTTCCGGACCCTACTTTGTAGATCGCATAGTTTTGGGTTTCCCATAGCAGGCTCACGTCGTCGGCATTGTCCAGCGGCCTGCCGCTTTCCGTGATCGCGCCCGACGGCAGCCAGACCTCGGCGGTAGCGCCCGCAGGCACGGTGATGTCGTAAGTGAAACGGTTATCTTCCAGTTTCCACGACGACGTGATAGTACCCCACAGCGACTCATAACTGCCGGAAGCCCAGGTGAGATCGCCGGCCGGTTGCGGATGCAGGATGATCTTGCGGAAGCCCGGCGATCCGATATTGATCCCCAGGACGCTCTGATACAACCATTCGCCTACGCTGCCGAACATCGGGTGATTGTGCGAATACACGTTATCGGAATACTGCCACGTCTCCCACATCGTAGTGGCGCCCGACTGCAACATGTGTCCCCATCCGGGGAAGTCCTTCTTCGTCACCATCTCGCAGGCGATGTCGTTGCGGTGATTGCGGCTGAGGGCATCCAAGACCAGCGGAACGCCGAAGATACCGCACGCAATGTGTCCGTCGCGCTTTTCGATCTCCTGCAACAGTACGTTGAAGGCGGCATTCCGGTCGCCCTCGGGCAGCAGATCGTAGAATAAGGCAAACGCCTGTGTGGCTTGAGTGTGGTTGCCTGCCTCGCCGGAGCCGGGCGGCACAAATCGCCGGATGAAGGCGCTTTTGATCTCGCCGGCCAACTGCGTATACGTCTTTGCATCTTCCGCATGGTTGGTGAGCTGGGCAAACTCGGCCAGCAGGATGACGTGATGATAATAGTGCGCGGTGGCGAACAGTTCCGGAATCCGCGTTTCGAGGCTCTCATGATCATTGATACACCGGTCGATGAAATGCCCTTCCGCCTTGGAGCGCAAAAATTCCACCTGCTTCCGCAATGCGGGGTAGCAGGCCTGTATGATCCGGATGTCGCCGTAGTATTCGTACAACTGCTTTTGCAGGAATGCGAAGGCTAATTGCCAACCGATCGGCCCCGATTCGTCGCCAAGTCCCTGATCGGCGATACCGTTGTAGGGCGCTGTTTCGGTTATTCCACCCAGCGGACGCTGGTCGTTGGCAAAGTCGCAGATGACCTTGCGATAGAAGTTACCCATGTCATAGAACCAGCAGAACGTACGCGCCGTGCCGACAATATCGCCGCCGTAACCGAACTTTTCACGCGCCGGACAGTCGGACTGAAGACTGAAGACATTGCTCAGGAAGGTGTTGTCCACTACGGTATGGAGCTGCGTCAGAAGCTCGGAGGAACAGTCGAACCGGCCGGCGCGCGGCAGGTCGGCATTCAAGCGCAATGCCTCAACGTCGTTCAGGGTGGGACGACCTCCCGGCCAGCCGGTGATTTCGACGTAGCGGAACCCGTGGAAGGTGAACCGTGGCGACCACATTTCCTCTCCGTCGCCCTTGAGTATGTAACGGTCTTCCTGCCAGGCAACCGGCGGCTGTCCGATGATTGACAGGTCGGCATCCCATACGCGCTTCTGCTGTCCGGCTACGGACGTCATCACGTTCAGGCTGCCGTCGGAATAAATATCTTCGCCGTAGCGGATACGGATTTGCGTGCCCTTCGGCCCGCGTACCTTGATCCGCGCCACGCCGGCCATATTCTGTCCCATGTCAAAGATATACTCGCCGGGACGGGTTTCCGTCATCCGCACGGGATGCAATACCTTTGTGACACGTATGGGCGGCTGCATCTGCGCAGTGAGCCTTCCCGCAGGAGCCTTTACCGGCACGGAAGGCGACCAGCGGCTGTCGTCGAACCCGGCCTGATCCCAGCCGGCGATTTCGTTGCGGGCGTCATACAGTTCGCCCAGGTAGACGTTGTTGCGAAGGATGGGACTGGCGCCGGCCTTCCAGTTCCCGTCCGTGACGATCCATTCCTCCGACCCGTCGGCATAGGTGAGCCGGATTTGTGCCGTGAAGCAGGGACGCCCGATGTAAAGGTTTTCGCGCAAAAGCCGGAAAATCCGCATCGGCAGTGGATTGTAGAAGCCGTTACCCAACAGCACGCCGACAGCGTTTTCGCCGTCCCGGAGCAGGGACGTGACGTCGAAGGCGCTGTACAATATCTGCTTGCCATAGTTTGTCCAGCCGGGATCCAGTCGCCGGTCGCTGACCGCCTGTCCGTTCAGTGAGGCTTCATAGTATCCCAGTCCGGTAATGTATAAACGCGCTTGTGCAAGCGGTTTCTTTACGTGAAAGACTTTTCGGAAGGCCGGCGCGGGATCATCCCGGTAGAAATCCGCTTCGTTGACGGGTGCAACGCTTCCGTCGCCAATCCATTGCGCTCGCCAATCGGACGGCGACAGCATGGCCGTTTCCCAGTAAGCCGGCGCACTCCAGGCGGACGCTTTATCGTTGCGGTCATAGACTTTCACCTTCCAGTAATAGCGTGTAAAGGGTCGTAGCCGTTTGCCGCCGTAAGGGATGTTGAAGATTTGTGAATCATGTATTTTTCCGCTCTTCCAGACGAGGTTTTTTTCCTGTGCCAAGTCCTTTTCGGACAGGGCGACCATCAGTTCATAAGCGGTTTGATACTGATTTCGTTCGTCGGACAAGAGTTTCCAGCCCAACATCGGCTGGGCGATGTCGATTCCGACCGGATTCGTCACATATTCACAAGTAAGCGATTGCGGTTCGACCGCATAAGAAGTTGCACAAAAGATAGCTATCAAGCAAAGAATATTCATAGGATCAGGAATTAAAATGAAGCATTTAAAAATAGTTTTCGGAAGAGCGGAAGACGGGACTCGAACCCGCGACCCCGACCTTGGCAAGGTCGTGCTCTACCAACTGAGCTACTTCCGCAAATAACGGGCGCAAATATAGTATGTTTTTTTGAAAACGAAAAACTTTAGCCCGTTTTTTTGAAACAGCATGATCTTTCCTGAAAAAAAACGGCAACCGGTAAACATAGAAGTTTTACCGGTTGCCTGCATAATAGTAATTCCGAGAGACGCTGTTATTCTTTTGAATAAGCCGAAAGCATCCAGATTTTTTTCTCAAAGTCTTTGATGCCATGAACGGTTAAAGACGCCGTTGCCTGATCACCCGACCGGATAGCCAGGGCATGGAGTTCGCGCAATTTACCGACTATGTATTGCATGGTTTCCAATACATTGATAACGCCTTCCTTCCATCCGGAAATGCCGGATGCTTCTGCTACGTACGACTGTTTCAAATATACGGAGAAACGACTGTCCGGTACACCGCCCAACATCACGATGCGTTCGGCGACCTCGTCAATTTTTCCGGCCAGGTCATTATAATAATCCTCGTAGATCACATGCAGTTCGTAGAACTTATCGCCTTGTATATTCCAATGGAAACCTCTCAAATTGGTATAAAATACCTGATAATCGGCCAAAAGGCCATGCAACTTTTCAATTACCGGATGAACGGCATTACATTCCAATCCTACATTATTCTTTGTACTCATAATTCATTTGTTTTAGTTATTAATTAATACGAT
>JAITPV010000142.1 GCA_031289275.1 Tannerella sp. | reverse complement strand
TCTGTAACGTTTTCATAAGCACTACTTTTTAATGGTATTTTCCATCTTTCCGATGGCGTTGACCGTTTGTTTAAACAGTTGATCCATGGCGTCCGACGCCTGACTGGGCGCATAACGCGCAAATTCACAGGTGTTCAGGATGTCCATAAATTCGCCGGACAACGATTCCTCTACTCCGTATTTGGACAGCTCCAGGCCTACATTGTCCTTGGTCAAATGGGATTGCGGTATGTTCAACTTGTCGCTCAGATACCCCCATACCGCCCGGAGCGTTTCATCATAAAACGCTTCCTTCTGATTTCCCTTCAGCAGTTTCTCCGCCTTTTTCAGGCGTTTGATCGCCGTTTTATTGGCTTTTTTCGTACGTACCTGCGCGATGTTCGCATTTTCCTTCACCTGCTTGCGGTAGATGATAAAGAACGCGATGAACAGCACTGCAATCGTTACATATAAAAGGATATATGTCAGGGAGCCGAAAAGAATGTCCTTGTTGGAAACAAAATGTATGCCGGACACTTTTATATAACGGATGTCCTGACCCAGGAACCTGACATTTTCCTGATTACTGAAGTTCGATACGACCGGCGAAGAGGCCCCTTCCCCACCCGACCCTTTCTCTACGTGCAGTTTGTAGGCGTCGGAACCAAGCGTTTTGTACTTTCCTTCCTTCGGATCGAAATAGGAAAACGTGATGGCCGGAATCTCAAAATCACCGGCAAAGCGGGGAATCGCCATGTATTCGATGGTTTTGCTTCCGCTGCTTCCGGCGGTCGTAGTTTTGATTTTGGTATCTACTTTGGGATCGTAGACCTCGAAATCATTGGGAAAGTTCACCTCCGGATTTTTGGCTAATTTGATGTTCCCGTTTCCGGAAAGGGCGATCGTCACCGTAACGGCTTCATTCGCCTTTACCTGATTGGCATTGATCGACGTTTTCATCGTATAATTACCGACCGCGCCGGTGAACGAAGCCGGTTTGCCCGGTGGAAGCGGCTTGACGTCAATCGTAGCCGGCGAAGAAGTCAATTCTTTTTTCACATCCTGATACGTGTCAAAAAAGTCGTCAAAGAGACTGCGTACATTTTTTTGCGTGCGCATACGTACCAGAGCGTCGAACTTGCCGGACTGGATGGTGATCTTACCCGCATGTTGCGGATACAGGATCGTTTGCTTTAGCACTGCCGTACGATAATTCCGCCCGTTATAATTTTCCAGTGTCCATTGCGAATTAACCTCTATATCCTGTACCAGGAATCCTTCAAATTCAGGATATTTTATATTCGTGACATTGGCAATATCAACCAGCGAATAAAGTTTGAACGTCACCAGAAACCCCTCCTGTTCATAGACATTCCGGTTGGAAATGCTCATCCGGACGAAAATGTCTTCGTTTCCGATACCGCCGGACGACGCGGTTGCCGGCTGGTTGCCTCCCTGCGACGCGGAAGCGTTTCCGGAATTATTCGGGGGAAGCACTTTTATCACCAAAGCATTGGATGTGTAATTTGCATTTTTCACCTTGATCGTTGCCGGAGCGATATTGAATGTCCCTTCTTTCTTCGGCATCAGGATATAGGTAAACGACTGTGTTATCACACTGTGTGAACTGCCGTTGATGATCTGGGTACTCATGCTGGTAGAAGTCGACGGCCCCATTAATACGTCAAATTCGCTTAAATCCGGTATGCGGAGTTCGCGCCCTTCGGCATTGACCGTGTACGTTAACCGGAATTGTTCGCCCATCGCAACGGCTTCGGGCGCGGTTGCCTTGAAAGTCACTTCGTCCGCTTTCAGATGCGCTCCTCCGGCGGATAGCAGCAAGGCAAACAGGATAATGATTTTCTGTTTCATAGTGGATCGTTTTATTTTTACCATTGTTTATCGGATCTGCGACGTTCCTGTTGTTTTGCCTGCGCTTTTTTCACCTTTTCCTGCGTATCCTTTTCATCCTGCAGGAAGGCGTCAAGTATCTGCTGGGCATTGTCCTGGCTCATCTGTTCGTCGGGTTGCGGCTGTTCCTGCGTCTTCTGTTCCTGATCTTTGGGCTGTTCCTGCTGCTGATCCTGTTGATTTTGCTGATCCTGCTGCCGGTCTTGCTGTTCCTGCTCTTGATCCTGATCTTTTTGCTGATCCTGATCTTGCTCCTGTTGCTGATTTTCCAGCAACTTTTGTGCCAAAGCCAGATTGTAGCGGGTTTCTTCGTCCCGTGGATTCAGGCGCAACGATTGTTTGTAAGCCTCAACGCTCTTGGCATATTCCTTGTTTTGCATGCCGATATTTCCCAGATTATGATATACCTGAGCCAGACGCGGCGCATTGTCGTGTTTATTTTCGGACAGCAGCCGTTCGCCTTGCCCGGTAACCAACTGATATTGTTCGGCGGCTTCGGGATACTTTTGCTGACGGTACAGCGCATTTCCCAAATCGTACGCGCCTTCGACGGAACGGGGATTCACATCCACACTTTTCCGGTAGGCAATCTCCGCATCCGTGTATTTTTCGCTATTGTACAACTTATTCCCTTCGCGGATATGCTTGCGTTCGGCTTTCTGTCCAAATGCCGCAGTAGCGCATAGAAGGCCAAGGGTTGTCATTCCGATGATTGTTTTATGTCCTGTTTTCATCGTTCCAATCATTAAGAAAATAATTTTACTTTTCTAAAAAGCCGGTTTTTCCGTTCCAACACTAAAAATTCAAGCGTCAGCAGGATCAGTGCGATCCATGCCAGCAGTTGAAATTGCTCGTCGTATTCCGAATAGACTTTGCTGTCCAATTCGGTTTTATCCATTTTATTGATCTCGCTTTGCAGCGTCCGCAGGGCCGAATTGGTATTATCGGCGCGTACGTAGATGCCTTTTCCGGCGGCAGCGATTTCCTGACACATGGTTTCGTTCAGTTGCGTAATAACCACGTTTCCGGTATTATCCTTCAGGAAATTACTGGCGCTGCCGTCGACCGGTATGGGGGCGCCCTGGGGCAGCCCGATGCCGACAACGTTTACCTTAACGTTTTTTTCCGCCGCAGATATTGCGGCTTTTACGGCATCTCCTTCGTGATTCTCACCGTCCGTAATCAACAGAATAGTTTTGGCGGACGATTCGTTGGGGGTGAATGAACGCATGGCCAAATTGATGGCTGCGCCGATCGCCGTTCCCTGCGAGGAAACCATCGAGGGATTGATGGACGTGAGAAACATCTTGGCCGAAATATAATCCGCCGTGATCGGTAATTGGGTAAAAGCGTCTCCGGCAAATATGATCAGTCCGACCTTGTCATTGGAAAAGTTATCCGTCATGCGTGCCAGCATTTGTTTGGCTTTCTCCAGACGGTTCGGCTTGATGTCTTCCGCCATCATGGAGTTGGACACGTCCAGACAGACCATGATTTCTACGCCCTGCCGCTTGACGGTCTCCAATTTGGAGCCAAACTGAGGGCCGGCAATGACAAAAACAACCACCGTAATGGCTGTCAACAACAACCAGAATTTCAGTCGTTGACGCTTGGGCGAGGCTTCCGGCATCAGTTGCAGCACCAATTCAAGACTGCCGTATTTCCTGATCGCTTTTTTCCGGACAACGGTCGTGTATACGAAAAAGGCAATCAGGACGGGAAGCGCCAACAGTAAATATAAAAAGTCAGGGTTTGCAAAACGAAACATAATCTTTATTTTTTATTTACGGTATCTTTTTGAATAATGTATATCTCAATAACGTCTCCAGCAGTAATATAGCAAATACGAGAAGGGCGATATTCCGGTATTCTTCCTGTTTTTTGCTAAATTCCTGCACGCTGATTTTCGTTTTCTCCAACTGGTCGATTTCAGCGTAGATTTCTTTCAGACTGGCGTTATTTGTGGCTCGAAAATATTGCCCGCCGGTTGTTGTCGCAATCTGCTTCAGCGTGGGTTCGTCGATGTCTACCGGGATATTCCGGTATTGTACGCCGAAAGCCGTCTGAATGGGATACGGCGCTTCGCCTTTGGTTCCCACGCCGATGGTATAGACCCGGATGCCAAAGGTTTTGGCAATCTCCGAGGCGGTCACCGGGGCGATTTCACCGCGGTTGTTGGAGCCGTCCGTCAGCAGAATGATGACCTTCGACTTGGCCTGACTGTCCTTGATCCGGCTCACGGCGTTGGCCAGTCCCAGTCCGATGGCCGTGCCGTCTTCGATCATGCCGCTTTGAATGTCTTTGAAGAGGTTCAGCAAAATCGTATGATCGGTAGTCAAGGGGCATTGCGTGAAACTTTCGCCGGAAAAAACCACCAGTCCGATGTTGTCGTTCGGCCGTCCGTTGATAAAGGCCGCGGCTACATTCTTGGCGGATTCCAGACGGTTGGGTTTCAGGTCTTGCGCCAGCATACTGCTCGAAATGTCCATCGCCAGTATAATATCAATTCCTTCGGTCGTCGAATTTTGCCAGTTGTTGGTCGATTGGGGACGCGCCAGCACTACGATGAGGAAAGCGATGGCCGCCAACCGGAGCACATACGGCAAATGACGCAACCAGACCTTCCAGGTATTCGTTTGCGAAGGGTTGAAGGCGCGGGAAGATGACACTTGTATACTTGCCTGATTTTTGCGCATCTTCCAGATGTACCATCCCATCAAAGGGATAAGTAACAACAATAAGTATAAACAGGCTGGATTTGCAAATATCATGTTAGTCTGTCGAATTTAAGTTTGACTCACTTGTTTCATTTTCCGGCCGGGCGTCCGTTTCCGGTTGAGCAATCTCCGCCGGTTTGGTATGGCTGACAAACCGATAGGCATTAGCCATGCTCAGGTCGTTTTCGTCCGGTAGCGGATGCAGTTTGGCAAACTTCACAAAGTCCGCCAGCCGGAGAATCTGCTTCAGCATGTCATAAATTGCGCGGTCGTCGTTTTTCTCACGCATCACTTCCAGAATCTCATGCGAGGTCATTTCCATGGCGTTGAATCCGTAACGTCTCCACATGTAATGGCGGAGCGTATCCGTGACCTGCGTATAATACTCCTTGCTGCGTCCGTGCTGCCAGAGTTTTTGCTGCTTGATTTTGTCCAATTCCCGAATCGCTTCATCGTAGGGCGGAAGTTCCGGTTCGATTTTGCGGAAGGGTACCAGCGATTTCTTGCTCCGGAGGCGTTTTACGACGTACCAGATCAAAAACAGCACAACGAGGGCAATCAGGATACCGAAAATCAAGGGATAATAGTCGGCCAGCACAAAGGGCGGTTTCCAGACGTCTTTGATGTCGAAAAATTCGTCCGGCGCATCGACGTTGACCGGCACCGTGGACACTTTCAACGCTACCTGATTGGAATAGACGGTATCCGTTTGGTCGATCACCATGAACGGCGGCAACAGATACAGCAACGAATCGAACGAAGTCACCCGTATATCCTGTTTAATGGTCAACTTGTTGTCGACGATGGTCGAATCGGGTTCGGACAGCGGCGTGAGGATTTCCACACCGGGCATGAGGTTTTCGGCCGGAAGAGGACAATAGACCTGTTTCCCTATATCGGTGGTGATGGTCAGGTGCAGCGTCGTTTGTTCTCCGATCAGGATGTCGGCCGTATCCAATTTGACCTCTATCAGCGTCTGGGCATGGGTTTTCATCCCCAACAGCAAGACGAAAAGTCCCGTATACATTAATAATCTATGCTTTTTCAATTTCATAGTTTATTCAGTTTCGTTTGTCAAAAAGCGTGAGCAGCGATTTCACATAGTCGTCTTCCGTCCGGATGGATACCGAATCGACCCGGCACTTGTTGAACGACTGATTCATTTCTTCCTGCCGCTGCGTCCACCAGTTTTTATAGGTTTCGCGCACCCGTCGCGACGAACTGTCTACCCAGCGTTCGACGCCCGTTTCGGCGTCTTTGACTTTGATCAGTCCGATACCGGGCAATTCCGTCTCGCGGCGGTCGTAGACCTGTATGGCGACAACATCGTGTTTGCGGTTGGCAATGGTAAGCGCATCCTGATAGTTGTGCATGTCGATGAAATCGGATATTAAAAAGGCGGTGCTCCGCTTTTTAATGGCATTGGTCAGGTATCGCAGCGCCTGGCTGATGTCGGTTTTCCGGTCGTCGGGCTGGAAATCGATCAATTCGCGAATAATGTACAGGATGTGCCGTTTCCCCTTTTGCGGCGGAATAAACTTTTCAATCTTGTCCGAAAAGAAGATGACGCCGATCTTGTCGTTGTTCTGGATGGCGGAACAGGCCAGCGTGGCGGCTATTTCGGTGACTACGTCCTTTTTCATCTGCCGGACGGAGCCGAAGTCCTTGCTGCCCGATACGTCGATCATCAGCACAACGGTCAATTCGCGTTCTTCTTCGAATACTTTCACGTAGGGACGGACGTAGCGCGCGGTGACGTTCCAGTCGATGTCGCGGATGTCATCGCCGAATTGATATTCACGTACTTCGCTGAAGGCCATCCCGCGGCCTTTGAATGCGGAATGATATTGGCCGGCAAAGATGTTGCGTGACAGTCCCCGTGTCTTGATTTCAATCTGCCGGACTTTTTTCAACAGTTCACTTGTTTCCATTTGCAACCCGGTTTACAGAGATTTCACTATGATTTTCACTCACTTGTTCTTTTGGTTTTGGACAATCAGGGTACTTCAATCTTGTTCAGTATTTCACTGATGATTTCGTCCGAAGTCAGGTTGTTCGCCTCGGCTTCGTAGCTAAGCCCGATGCGGTGGCGCATGACGTCGTGGCAAACGGCGCGTACGTCTTCGGGGATCACGTAACCCCGGCGTTTGATAAAGGCGTAGGCGCGGGCGGCGGTCGCCAGGTTGATGGAGGCGCGCGGCGAGGCGGCGTAAGCGATCATATTGTTCAGACCGGGCAGGTTGTGTTCGGCCGGAAAACGGGTGGCGAAGACGATGTCCACGATATAACGTTCGATTTTTTCGTCCAGATATACTTCGCGCACGATTTTACGGGCTTCCAGTATCTCTGCGGCGTTCATGACGACGTTGGGACGGATGGTTTCGCCGGAGATGTTCTGCCGGATGACTTGTTTTTCTTCTTCCTTGTTGGGATAGTTGATGACTACTTTCAGCATGAAACGGTCTACCTGCGCTTCGGGCAACGGATAGGTGCCTTCCTGTTCGATGGGGTTCTGGGTGGCCATGACGAGGAAAGGTTCGGGCAACTTGTAGGTCGTTTCTCCGATCGTGACCTGATGCTCCTGCATGGCTTCGAGCAGGGCGCTCTGTACCTTGGCCGGCGCACGGTTGATTTCGTCCGCCAATACGAAATTGGCGAAGATGGGGCCTTGCTTCACTAAAAATTCTTCACTTTTCTGGCTGTAAATCAGTGTACCGATCACGTCTGCCGGCAACAGGTCCGGCGTAAACTGGATGCGGTTGTACTTGGCATCAATCAGGGATGCCAGCGTTTTAATGGCCAGCGTTTTGGCAAGACCGGGCACTCCTTCCAGAAGTATATGCCCGTCGGAAAGCAATCCAATCAATAAAGATTCAATTAAATGTTTTTGACCGACAATTACCTGATTCATGCCTAAGGTAATCATATTTACAAACGAACTGTTATTCTCTATCCGTTCGTTCAATTCTCGAATATCTACTGTTTGATTCATAAATAAATTTATTATGGTAATTACTTTGTTCTTTCTCTTTTTCGGCGTACAAAAATAGAAATGTTAAATCGGTATCCCTCTATTTTCGCAGTTAAATATTACTAACTGTCAAAGATTCAAAGACTCAAAAGTTCAAAGATTCAAAGATTCAATGTGAGTTTGCAGACAAATAGTAAAAACAAAAAGGGGCTTGAAACGAAAAACGTTAGCCGAGATGACGTAATGAAAACTTTGGGGAAATGAAAGACGAGTTTAAAAAATCCTTTCTCAATGACATAAGGGAATAAGGGCAAAGGGAGGGGTAAATCACTACTTCTGAAAACTTTTTCAACCGGAGAAATTTGGCTGTATGAAAAAAAAATCCCTAAATTTACGCCCTGTAACGAACATCAAATTTTCAAACTATGGTAGTAATCAGTTCGGCGGAATTACGCAACAACATGAAAAAGTATCTGGATATCGCCAAAGAGGAATTCGTTTTGTCAACATCACAGGACAATCTTCCGGATGATTTTTCCAGCGCCATTACTGCAGAAGAATTGCTTATTGGAATAGAAGCCGATATAAAGGAAATCTTTAGAAAAAATAAGGTGTGAAAGTGCTGTTCTCCAGCCTACTTTGACCGATACGGGAAAGATATGTTCTATTCGGCGTTTCGGAAAAGCAAAGTCACACAATGGTATGTCTTTTTCAATATCTACCGGAAAGATGGAGAAACGGTTTACTTTGTTCGCTATATCAGCAATAACCATATGATTGCACAATTTTATAGATTCAAAGATGTTCCCACCCTTATCCCCTTTTTCTTTCCGAGTGCAAAGGTACGAGGGAGGGGGATTGCGTGATCGTTAGACTACTAAGGGCGCCTCCCGTCATCGTGAACGCCGTGCGGCGGAATCCGTCCAACCTCGTCATTGCACGCGCAGCAAAGTAATCGCCTATACAACTGATAGACATGGTGCTTCGGCGACTGCTTCGTACCTCGTAGTGACGGCAGCTGTATTGAGAAAAGGCCTCTAACCCCGGTTCGGCATAGCGTCTTTCTCTAATCCTTCGGGACGGGGAAATGGTGGCTTCCGCATGGCCGAAAGCAGGCGTCAGGCAGGCACAAAAATCTCATTTTTACCTGATTTTAAAAACAAAACAACCTCATTACCTCATTCAAATAATGAACATAAAACGCCTTTTAGGAATCGCAAGTCCGTTGAATACTTTATATAAGCGGGAGGAATGCCCTTCCGAAGGCTATTGATTAGTCGTAAGTGATTTTCAACTTTTAATCTGCGTCGTCTGCGTTCAAAAAATATATTGGCTTGCATGGGAAAAAACAGTATCTTTGCCAAACAATTTAATTTTTTCGGACTATGAGATACTTTAATATCGCAGGCCCTTGTAACGAAGCAAGTCATTACATGATCGATGCAGCCTCCCGGCTGAAGGGAGTAGAGCAGTTGATTGACAGGAACCAGTACTTTGTGATTCATGCGGCACGCCAGAGCGGGAAAACTACCTATTTGCAGGATTTGACCAAGAGGGTGAACGCCGCCGGACGGTATTATGCACTGTACTGTTCGTTGGAAGGCGTGCAAAACATAACAGACCCGAAAATGGGGATTCCTGTTGTTTTGGATTGTATTACTATTGCATTACAAAAATCATCCATCCCGTTCACTTACGATGACCGATATGAGCAGGAAAAAAAGAACAGGCCATTAGTACTGTTAACGTTGTTCCTGATGGATTTGGTTAAAAGTATGGACAAACCGCTGGTAGTTTTCTTTGACGAGGCGGATTGTTTGAGTGAAAATACCTTGATTTCGTTTCTGCGACAGTTGCGAAGCGGCTATAACGACAGGTCTATGGCGCCTTTTGTTCATTCGCTGGCTTTGGTGGGCATGCGCAATATCCGCGATTTCAAAGCCAGAATCCGTCCCGACAGCGAATCGCTGGGCAGCGCCAGCCCGTTCAATATTGTTGCGGAATCTTTGACCCTGAAAAACTTCACCAAAGAAGAAATTACCCAACTCTATCAACAGCATACGGATGAAACCGGGCAGCATTTTGACGGCGATGCTATCGAATTGGTTTGGGAACAGACACAGGGGCAACCCTGGTTGGTTAATGCCATAGCCCGCGAAGTGATTGAGAAAAAGTTGCAGTCGGATTATACGATACCCGTTACCGCCGCAATGGTCAAAGAAGCCATTCAAACCATCATTCTCAACCGTCCGACGCACCTCGACAGCCTGATGGAACGGCTGAAAGAACCCCGCGTGCGCCGTGTGATATACCCCATGATGATTGGCGAAGTAATACCCGATAAAAGTTCCAATGATTTTCTTTATGTCCGCGATTTGGGACTGATCCGCGAAGTCGATTCGGTTGTTATGCCGGGCAATCCTGTTTATGCGGAAGTAATTGTTCGCATGTTGTCGTCGATGGCGCAGGAAGAGTTTAAGGCAGAACGGTATCCCTACAAACTTCCCCGTTACATCAACGGCAGCGGTCTGGATATGGATTACCTGATGCGCGACTTCCAACAGTTCTGGCGCGAGAACAGCGAGATATGGAGAAAAAAGCATGATTATGAAGAAGCCGCACCTCACATCGTGCTGATGGCATTCCTGCAGCGCATTGTCAACGGCGGCGGGCAAATCATCCGTGAGATGGCGGCGGGTACGGGCAGGCTCGACCTTTGCGTGATTTACGGAGACCGCAAATACCCGATAGAACTCAAAATAAAATACGACAGGCACACATTGCCGCAAGGTCTCGAACAAACGCTTCGCTATATGAACAAATACGGCTGTTCGGAAGCCTGGCTCGCCCTGTGCGACCGTGAAAACCCCGACTGGGACGATAAAATATATATGCGGAAAGAAACCGTTGACGGAAAAACAATCACAATCGTAGGACTTTAAAAAATATAAGATTATGAGACACTTTAACATCGCAGGCCCCTGTAACGAAGCAAGTCATTACATGATCGACGCTGCCTCCCGGCTGAAGGGAGTAGAGCAGTTGATTGACAGAAACCAATACTTTGTGATTCATGCGGCACGCCAGAGCGGGAAAACTACCTGTCTTAAAGACTTGACACAACGACTTAATAAAGGTGGACAGTATTATGCACTGTACTGTTCGCTGGAAGGCTTGCAGAATGTAATTGACTCGGAAAACGGAATACCGGCCATTGTGCGGACTGTGCATCTTTTCATAAAACGCGCGAAATTGCCCGGTGCGAAAAGTTTTGCCTCTGATGCCGACTACGCCGATTATACTAATGTTTTGTTTTCGTCGCTGAGCGATTATTGTACATTGCTGGACAAACCGCTGATCATTTTCTTTGACGAAGCGGACTGTCTGAGCGAAAATACATTGATTTCGTTTTTGCGGCAACTGCGTAACGGTTACAACGACCGATATGAGGTGCCTTTTGTTCATTCGCTGGCTTTGGTGGGCATGCGCAATATCCGCGATTTCAAAGCCAGAATCCGTCCCGACAGCGAATCGCCGGGCAGCGCCAGCCCGTTCAATATCGTTGCGGAATCTTTGACCCTGAAAAACTTCACTAAAGAAGAAATTACCCAACTCTATCAACAGCATACGGATGAAACAGGTCAGCATTTTGACGGCGATGCCATCGAATTGGTTTGGGAACAGACACAGGGGCAGCCGTGGTTGGTTAATGCCATAGCCCGCGAAGTGATTGAGAAAAAGTTGCAGTCGGATTATACGATACCCGTTACCGCCACAATGGTCAAAGAAGCCATCCAAACCATCATTCTCAACCGCCCGACGCATCTCGACAGCCTGCTCGAACGGCTGAAGGAAGACCGCGTGCGTCGTGTGATTGAACCGATGATACTGGGTAATTCCTTTATCGACAGAGATTCGGACGATTTTCTTTATACCAGGGATTTGGGTTTGATTCGCGTGGTCAATTCGGTGATAGAACCTGCCAATCCGATTTACGCCGAAGTCATCATTCGCAAACTGTCTTCGTACACTCAGGTAGAGTTGCATGA
>JAITPV010000135.1 GCA_031289275.1 Tannerella sp. | reverse complement strand
AGCTCTACAATTTGAGCAAAAATATATTTACCTGAGTGCATAATTTTGAGGGTCTAAGTGAAAAACCTCAAAATTACACGTTTCAAATCAAATCGTAAAATCGAAAAATGCTTTTAATTTATTATATGTCATATAATTACAATAAGGAATCGAAAATCAACGCACCACTACTAATTTTCAATTCTCAATGCTCAATGCTCCATTCCAACAAGTCCTTCGTTATTTATTCGGAGGGCGGGCTGTACCGCATCGGAAATAAGGACTGTGAATTGCCGCGAAGAAGCTTCCATTGACAGGGTATTGTTCTTCCCGTCGATTTGTACCGCCGCATCTATCCCCAGATCGCCGAGTGAGCGGGCATATTTTTTATTCTCGCGGCGGTATTGCTGCTGCTTGTAATAAACGAGCCAAAGATATTGGCGCTGGCGTTCGCCGTAAGGCATCTCGAAGGCGGGAAGACCGGCGCCGACCTGCTGCGTCGAGAATTGAAGGTATCCCCATCTTTCGGGCATGTGCATATTGATTGCTCCCACGGGAGACCACACCCAGTTGTGTTCGGGCAGGTTTTTCCCCGCCGCGTCGGTTTTCTTTACGTATTTGCCGTCCACAATCAGGGTTTCCCATTGTACGCGCGAAAATCCCAGCCGCCAGAGGGTGTTGTTCACGGGCGGCACAGGAACTAAATGCTTGAACGGGATTGCCATTTCAACCGTCCAGCCCTCGTCTTCGTCGTCCGGCCGGTTCAATGTCCCGTTTACGTTAACGGCATGTTGCAAGCCTTTGCAATCCCACGAGATGAGCGCCCGGCCTCCCGAACGGTAAGGTTTGGGCAGAAAGAGGTCGAAAACGGTATTCAACGCATTTATTTCTATTTCGTAATATTGGTGCGTCGTGTGGAACGGGTCGATAAAGACCTCAAAATCGTTGTCGTAGAAAATAATCTGGTCGTGCTCATTCAGGTTTGCCCAGACATGTTTGTCGGCCAGGCTGGCGGCGATGTAAAGAAAATCCTCATCCCATACCATTTTTACCTTCGTTTGATTGTACGGCAACGGTTGAGCGTCTCCTTCAATGTCTTGAAATTCGGCTGTCCATTCGGCATGTTGCCATACCTCGTCATCCATATTCCCGTCAATCACGGGCGGTTGGGCAGCGTAACCGGCCACATAACCGGGAGGTTGAATAAACAAACGTTCCCATCCTGCGAATGGATTTCCGGATTGTGCGTTGGCACACACAGCCATGACTGATAAAGCTATAAAAAAAAACTGTTTCATCTGATTATCGGTTTTATAATTTGAGCTGCAAAGATAACAGAATAAATTCAAAATTCCCGAACAGGTCGCATCATACTGTCGCGCCGTCTCGTCATTGCCGGGAATGAGCATGCTTCCGCTTACCGTCCGAACAACGGAGGCACGGAGAAATACATCCCCGTGCCTCCTGCTCTGTCCGAACTGTGATTTCAATATGATTGGAATGATTGATATGATTCCAACTATTTACAATTTAGTTACATGAAGGGGAACTTCGGGAAGATAAGGGTTTGAAAATACTGTAACACACCTCCGCTCGGCGTAGCGTTTCATGATTGATATGATTAAGCATGGCTATCAACCGTATCTTCGGCGCCAAAAAATATGCATCTTTTCCGGTGAACAGTACATATGGTACGTTTGTTTTATGGAGAGTAAAAAAGGATGAAATGAATAAATAGAATAAACAGAATCTTCCGGAAAGGCGGGATTGTCTGCCGACACTCTTTTTTTCTCCGATTACTATGGTAAGTTTTAAATCTAACAGTATTAATTTTTAATTGATGATTAAAATGAGAAAGAATTTATTTTTAATGAAAGGGGATACATGGCGAAAGATGCTTTGCCTGCTGTGTATCCTCAGTGGTTGTTCACTGGCTGCGTTCGCGCAGAAGCAAGTGACGGGTATGGTGACGGACGTGAACAGCGAACCGATCATCGGGGCGAATATAGTCGAAAAAGGCACTGTCAACGGTACGATTACGGATGTGGACGGGAAGTTTTCCCTGACCGTATCCGATAATGCCGTTTTACATATTTCCTTCATCGGGTATGTGGCGCAAGAAATAGCAGTGAGGAATCAGACGAGTCTGAACGTCACGCTTCAGGAGGATGCGCAGGCGTTGGAGGAAATTGTTGTGGTAGGATACGGCAGCGTCCGGAAGAAAGACCTGACCGGCGCCGTATCATCAGTTAAGTTCGACGATACGCCGATGACCACCTATTCTTCCGCAGCGCAAGCCCTTGCCGGAAAAGCCGCAGGTCTTCAGGTGATAACTACTTCGGCGCAGCCCGGCGGACAGACGAGTTTCAATGTTCGCGGCGCGACTTCTGCCGGTATCGGGAACTCGCCGCTGATTGTCATTGACGGTTTTCCGGTATCTTCGTCCGAAGAACCCGCCAGCGGCAACCGGTATAACGGCGGGCCGAAAGACAATACACTGGCGACAATCAATCCGAACGACATCGAATCGATCGTCGTATTGAAGGATGCAAGTGCAACGGCGATTTACGGTGCACGCGCCGGCCACGGTGTCATTCTCGTAACGACAAAACGGGGACAGGAAGGCAAGGTGAAGATTGACTACGCCGGTACGATGGCTACGCAAAGCATGTCCAACCGCGTGAAACTGTTAAATTCGAGCGAATGGATGAGCGAATACAACCGTTACCAGCGGGAGCGCTATTTGTACGACAACCGGATGGGCGTATATAGCAAAGGTGGAAATTCCAATCCGGTTGACTGGTCGGGATTCGGCGGCGCTCGTTACTCGGATGCGCAGATAGCCAACCCCGAATATGATACGGACTGGATAGACGCCGTTACCCGCAAGGGACAGCAACAGCAACATTCGCTGACGATGACCGGCGGCGCTCAGAACACAAAATACCTGACGTCCGTCAGTTTCTTCGATCAAAGCGGCGTGCTCAAGAATAACGACATGCAACGTTTCAACGCCCGTGTCAACCTGGATCAGCAAATCAGCAAAATCTTCAAGGCCGGCCTTAGCATGAATGTCAATCAGAACAGTTTTGACAATGTAGCGATCGGAAGCGGCGACAACGAGTATGCCGGAATATTGGCTACGGCCGTGCAATCGGCGCCTGTCCGTCCGGTCAAGGATGCAAACGGCGCCTATACCTTGAATCCGGCAGCCGCCTATTTTCCCAATGCCGTGTCGTTGACTGAGATTTCGGATAATGCCAAACTCGAACGGTTTCTTACCAATGTCTTTGTAGAGGCTGTCCCGTTGGAAGGTCTGCGGCTGAAAGCTACGGCCGGCGTCGACCGAAATCTCAACAAACGGAAAACCTATCTGCCCAAAACGACGCTCTACGGACAGAAGACCAACGGACAGGCATCTATTGCATCCGGTGAGAGGTCGGATTACCTGTTTGAAATGACGGCCGATTACAGCAAAACGATTCGGAAACACAATCTGAATGCGCTGGCCGGATATTCGTTTCAGGATTTCAACTGGGAAGGCGTAGAAGCGGGGAATCAGGACTTCCTGATTGACGGATTCCTGTACAACAACCTTGGCGCAGGCGCCTTTGAAAAACCTTCCGTTGCGTCGTGGGCGGGAAAAAGCCAGATGGCGTCCTTCTTCGGCCGTGTCAATTACAATTATGACTACAGGTATTACCTGACGGCCACGCTCCGCGCCGACGGCGCCTCGAATCTGGCGGAAGGTCATCAGTGGGGATACTTCCCGTCCGTTGCGCTGGCATGGAATGTAAACAACGAATCGTTTTTCGAGCCTCTCAAGGATGTTTTTTCGCAGGTGAAACTCCGGGCAAGTTACGGTGAAACGGGTAATTCCGACATCGGAAACAAAGCGCGCAACCTCTATTCCGTTGGCCGGAACTATCTGTTCGGCGGCTCGGAGAGCAAAGGCGTTTATTTGAGCCAGATGGGAAATGCCGATTTGACATGGGAAACTACGTCGGAATTTAATATCGGTCTTGACATGGAGCTGTTCAGCCGATTCAACCTCACTGCCGAATATTACAACCGGACGATTTCGGACTTGCTCAGCAGCCGCTCGCTGATGAGTTATCACGAAGTAAGCACTATTGCGGCCAATATCGGCAAAACGCAAAGCAAGGGATTTGAGTTGACGCTCAGCAGCCGGAATATCCAACAGAAGGATTTGTCGTGGACAACCGACCTTACCTTTTCCTTCTATCGAGACCGCTGGAAAGAACGGGCGCCTTCCTGGAAGCCGGCCGTATATCAGCAGACGGATGATTATATCCGCGCTCAGTTCGGATATAAATCCGACGGATTGGTAAGTCCTGAAGAAACGGGGAATCTTGCGCACATGCCCGGCGCCGTAGCCGGTCAGGTCAAATTAGTAGATTTGGACGGATTCAAACGCGATGCGGACGGGAATGTGATGTATGACGGCAACGGACGCGCGCTGAAAACAGGAACGCCTGACGGTCGGTTGGACGATGCCGACGTTATTTTTCTGGGGACTTCGGATCCGGGCTATCTGTTCGGATTTAATAATACCATTGCATATAAACAGTTCGATTTGAATATTTATCTCTATGGCGTTGCCGACCAATTGAGATCAGGCGATTATAACACGACCATAGGCCCCGAACGCATTTTTACGGAATATGGACAGCCGGCCGGATATAAAGAATTTTGGTCGTCCGAAAATCGGAATGATAAATATTTCGGGTTGTTCCAAAGTGCGAGTTCGTTCGGCTCCGGCGATTATCTGCTGAAAAAGATATGGTATGCCCGCGTGCGCAATATCACGCTGGGATACACCGTCCCTTTGAAACCGAACCCGGTTCTGCAAGGCGCACGTATCTATGTGGATGTAAATAATCCGTTCCTGTTCACAAATTATAAAGGCATTGATCCGGAAACCGATTCATGGGTAGGAGGCATGTACGCCTATCCCAATGTAAAAACGTATAGCCTTGGTATTAATCTCACATTCTAAATAGTTGAAAATATGAAAAAGTTGATATATAAAATACAGATAATACTGGCAGGAGCGATTATTTTTTGTTCCTGCACGCAATTGGAGTCGGAAGATTATTCAAATATTGATCCGGGATTTTTCCCCGTCAACGACGAAGATGCTACCGCATTGGTGACCGCTTGCTACAATCCGTTCTCGGCAAGTTGGTATGATGGATATTGGTCAACCGCTCAGGGAGGTTTTCAGGTGATGTCCGAAATGGCCACCGATATGATGGATTGTCAGTGGGGCGCTAATCCGTGGGGGCCGCCGGTGACATTTACCTGGCATGCCAACTGGGCGCCTGTCACGAACTTTTATGGACGATACCAGCATATCAGCAGGATAACGCTTGCCATCAATCGTCTGGAAACGCTTGAGATGCGAAATAAGACGCTTCAGGAGCGGCTTATCGCCGAATGTAAGGCCTTGCGCGGTTGGTTGGCATACATGTTGTACGACCTCTATGGCCCCGTCCCGATAGCTACGCCGGAACAGTTGCAGAAACCGTTAGAGGATACGCAGATTCCGCGTGCTACGGAGGAAGAGATGCAAAAGTTCATTGAAAACAACCTGAATGAGGCATTGAGTGCGAATGTGCTCCCGTTACGGGCTACCGGCAGCAGCTACGGCCGCGTGTCTGCGGCGCTTTGTCATACCGTGTTGATGAAACATTACATGCTGACGAAGCAATGGGACAAAGCCATTGCCGAAGGACGCGAATTGCAGAAAACGGAATATGGCTTCGGGTTAATGGATGGTTATACGGATATTTTCACGCTGGAAAATGAAGGCAACAAGGAAATCATCCATGCGGCAACAGCGAGCCTGTCCGTCAATTCAACCCTGTGGCTGGCGCATGTTTTGCCCGGAAGTTATCCGACAAAGAACCCGGCGATCCAGAAATGGAACGGTTACCGGATGATCTGGAAGTACTACCATACGTTTGACCCTGCCGATAAGCGTTTGGACGCCATTTGTGCAGCGTATTCGGGCACAGACGGCGTGCTTTACAATGAAAGCAATCCGGCGAGCAACCTGGCCAAAGGCGCTATTCCCATTAAAGTAGGCGAAGACCCGGGTTCAACGGGTGAAGCGAGTGGCGTGGACTGGATTATTTACCGGTATGCGGACGTACTGACGCTGTTGGGCGAAGCGATTGTGAGAAACGGGAATGCCGTTACACAGGAAGCCGTCGATCTACTGAGCAGTATCCGTCCCCGGACAGGACTTCGCAATTACACGATGGCGGATTTTCCGACGGCGCAGGCGTATCTTGACGTCGTACTGGAGGAACGCGGTCACGAGTTCTTCTGCGAAGGCGTTCGCCGGTCAGACCTTATCCGTCACGGCAAGTACCAGGCCGCCGCAGAATTTAAAGGCTACGGCGATACGTACAGGCCGGGCGTGTTTGAACGTTGGCCCTTGCCGCAAAGCGCGATTGACGAAGGCAAAGGCGTCATTGTTCAGAATCCAGGATATTAATAACATCCGTAAAAACTACCGGAACGGAAAAAATATCCGTTCCGGTAAATTTTATTATTACTTTTGTAATCACTTATATGACACTTATGAAAAGAAATCTGTTTTTAATCGGCTTGATAGCCGGAATATGGAACGTCGTCCCGCAGGATTTTTGTAATCCTGCGGAATGGACTTCGCCGAACGGGAAAATCAAGGTTCAGATGATCAGTTATTCAAAGTACTTTTGTATCTTTGTGCCATAAATATTTTAAGCAATAAAATTATGGAATACACGGCAATTATAGAACAGGGTAAAAATGGTTGGTATGTAGCTCAATGTGCACAGATACCTGCGGCAATCTCACAAGGTAAAACAGTCAGCGAAGCAGAAGAGAATCTGAAGGATGCTATAAAATTGCTGCTCGAATATGAATTGGAAGAAACAATATGAATATTCTTACAGGCAAAAAAACGTCAATACCCCGACATGCCGATATAGATGAAATTACGGTACAGAAAATATGCAAGCAATTAGAAATTCCACAACTATAATTTATAATCACTTATATGACACTTATGAAAAGAAATCTGTTTTTAATCGGCTTGATAGCCGGAATATGGAATGTGGCCTGTACGGAAACACATCCGATCTATACACTTAACGAAAAGGGCGGTTTGACTAATCTGTATTTCCCGGATACCGGAAACGATACTGTTCAATTCCATTCGGAAGAGTTTGCCGGGCCGTCGCTTTTTTTGAATGAACAGGCTTTGGCACTGAACACGAACGGAAAAGAAGGCAACTATGTCGGCTCGACGGAAACACTGGATTATGGTCTGGATTATAGCTCCTCCGGAAATCAATTCGCCATAACCGTCAAATGCCGTAACCGGAGCGGCAAGGATTTGGAGAACCTGCAATTTTCCCTGCAATTGGGCATCAATACGGTGATGGCGTCTTATCCGGCATGGCGTACCGTCTATTTTCCAACGCTGTTGCGGTGCGAACAAACACACTTCTGGGGATATATGATGAATCCGAACGGCGGTATAATCACGATTGCCTCTCCCGATCCCGTCGCGTCGTATCATTTGCAGTATAACAACTATCAATTCGATTGGCCAAAGGTTTTCGGAAGCGGACACCTGATACGTACGGTAACGCTTGATTTGCTGAATCCGCAACCCTTGCCCGCCGGAAATCCGCTTCATGCCGACCGGTTGAAAAAGGATGAAACCAGAACATGGACGATTTATCTGGGCAGCGTTAAAAACCTCGCGGAGGTGATTCCGGCAACCGCCGCATTGACAAAAGCCCCGACCATAACCGCTGATGTTTATACGGTATCCGAAGGAGAAAATGTCAACCTGACGGTGTATGGCTCGAAACAACCGCAATTGACCGTCACTTCGCCGGATGGAGAAAAACAAAATCTCGACCTGAAGCGATCGAAAAACGGCGTTTATCAGGTTGCTTACACGCCCTCTTCGGGAAAAGGCGTTTACCAATTGACGGCAAAAACACCGGATGGAAAAATCTCCGAAGCCTGTGTCAGTGT
>JAITPV010000124.1 GCA_031289275.1 Tannerella sp. | reverse complement strand
CAGTCACGGCTCGAATTTCGTTATCTGGGCTACGTCTCCCAAACCGTCACGGTAGGCGAGCGGCAGGTAATAAATGTACAGCTGACTGAAGACACTAAAGCCCTCGACGAAGTAGTAGTCGTCGGCTACGGCACGCAGAAGAAAGCGTCGCTGACCGGCGCCATCTCTCAAATCAGGGGAGAAGAAGCCTTCAAGGACCGCGGTATTAATAATGTATCCGTCGCCCTTCAAGGCGAGATACCCGGTTTGGTCGTAACGCGCAGCAGTACCCGACCCGGCAGCGAAGGCGCGGCAATGAAGATTCGAGGCGACATTTCCGTCAATGGCAATTCCAGTCCGCTGGTATTGATTGACGGGATTGCCGGTTCGCTCGACGAATTAAACCAGATGGAGCCGAACGACATCGAAAACATTTCAGTGTTGAAAGATGCTTCGGCAGCCATTTACGGAGCGCGTTCGGCATCGGGCGTTATGCTCGTAACCACCAAGCGCGGAAAGAAAGGAAAGGCAAAAATCACCTACAACGGCTCGGTAAGCAACACGATTGACGGTATCCAGACGCCGCTTACAAGCATACCTGTTTGGCTGAATATGTTCTACGATGCGCAATATCAGGATGCTATAGCCCAAAACCCGACGCTGACAGACCCTAAGGAAATACACGGTAAAATCAACTGGTGGATATTCGGCAGCGTTTTGGGAGGCGACAAGTACACAGGCGAAGATTTGTTTAATGCACTGCTAAGAGGCGAAAACTTTAATCAAACACTGAGTACAGGCAGGATAACACGCTACGAGCCTACCAGCCTGATGGACGCCATGTACGGACAGGCTAACTCTCAAAAGCATTCGTTCAGCGTTTCCGGCGCCGACGATAAATTCGGTTACATGGCTTCATTGGGATTCGCCGACAACAACTCGCAATTAAGAGTAGCCCAAGACGGCGAGAAAAAATACAGCGGGCGGTTGAATATGGATTATCAGGCAACCAAAGCCTTGAAGTTTGAAACCGGCATGTCGTATGAAATACGCGACATCACCACGCCTCGCGCAGATATCGGACAGGGCTATACCGACCCCTGGTTTTGGCCTGTTACCAATCCGCAGGGACAGTATTTCGACGTGTTCGGCTCTCGCAATCCTATCGGCGGACTTGTCGAAGGAGGGCAGATAAAAACAAACTTCAATACGATGCGCTCCAATATCAAGGCTACGCTTAACCTTTCGGAATATGTGGACGGACTGAGCATTTCGGGAACAGGAGGATACAAAACGGTCGGCAAAGACATACAGACCCTGACAAAGAAAATACAGTATTACGACTATGAAGGTACGATGACAACCAACAGGCAAAGCCCCGGCTCGCTTGGCGAAGAACTCAACAAATGGGAAAGCGTCACGCTCGGCGGATTCCTCAATTACGAACGCTCTTTCAATGCGGTGCACAACGTCTCTGCCATGCTGGGTATGACTGCCGAACAGGAAAGTACGAAAAAAATAACGGCGTCCCGCAACAACGGGCCTCTCTACGAAGAATCGGACATGGTCGATTTGGAGGTCATGGTGAGCGGTACAAACAACGGCGCCGGAGGCGGACAAAGCTCATGGGGATTCGTGTCCTACATAACCCGCCTGAACTACAATTATCAATATAAATACCTGCTGGAATTTCTGGGACGCCGCGACGGCTCTTCCAGACTTGCAGTCAGCCAGCGCTGGAAAAACTTCTTTGCCGTTTCCGGCGGATGGGTCATTTCGGAAGAAGATTTCATGAAAGAAATCTCCTTGCTGAGCAACTTGAAAATACGCTACAACTACGGCAAAACAGGTAGTGTGGAAGGTATCAACAACTACGAGCGCTATGCAACCATGTCTTCCGGCTCGGCTTTTTTCGGCACGGACATTACAGCCCATCCCTCGCTGGCGCTTGGCGGAATGACATCCGACACACGTACATGGGAAACCATCATCAGCCATAATGCGGGACTGGACTTCGCCTTTCTCGGGAATCGCCTTTCCGGGTCGTTCGATTATTTCAGCAAAACCAACGACGGTATGTTTATTCCGGTAACTTATCCTGCCATACTGGGCGCTACCGCTCCAAAAACGAATAACGGTAAATTTAGCGCCAAGGGATGGGAATTTGCAATCAAGTGGGTTGATAAAATCGGCGATGTAACGTACAATATCGGAGGCTCCATTGCCGATGCCTCTTCCAAAGTTCTGGAGCTGGAAAACAATGAGAATGTTCCCAATCCGGGCAAGAACTCCAACAGGCTGATAGGAAAACCGAGGGATGTTATCTATGCATATAAGACGGACGGTATTTTTCAGACACAGAAAGAAGCCGATGACTACTACGACAAGTATTATTGGAATGCCGATCACACAGGCCCAAAATCGGGGAATATCATTCCCGCTCCCGCCGAAACAGCTATCAACCGTCTTCGTCCCGGCGCACGAAAAGTGACAGACCTTGACGGCGATGGCGCCATTACTACAAAAGATACCTACTATGCAGGCGATGCCGCTCCGCATTATACCTACGGCATCAAAGCAGGACTGGAATGGAAAGGCATAGACTTTCAGGCTTTCCTCCAGGGCGTCGGTCAGCAAACGATACTTAGAACAGGCTATTTTGCCTATCCCTGGGTAAACAATTATATGCTTCTGAACAGCAGCTACGCCGGAAAGCTGTGGACGACCGACAATCCCAATACCGATTATACGGTTGCTTCACGCGATAACGGCTTTAATAACTGGAATTACGCAAACAAGGATGTGCTTGTTCAAAACTCCTCTTATCTCAGGTTGAAATCCTTGACGATAGGCTACACCTTGCCAGGAATGTGGACGTCGAAAGTGATGCTGGAAAAGGTAAGATTTTATTTTTCCGGCGATGATCTCTGGGAATGGACTGAAATCAAGGATGGCTATGATCCCGAATATGGCGAGAATTCAAACAATACCTTTCCGTTCTCCCGCTTGCTTTCATTTGGTATAGACGTAACATTTTAATAACATTATAAATACAGAATCATGAATAGATTATATATTTTACTAATATCGGCGGTATTATTTACCGCATGCAGTGATTTCCTCGACAAAGAGCCTTTGTCGCAGGGAACGGAAGTTATATTCTTTAAGACTTCCGAACAGTTCAAACAGGCTGCCAACGCCTTATACTTTATGGAAGGTTGGAAAGACTACAACAACGTTGCCGCCTACTACAAAATGGATCAGGGGCTGGACATTTCCGGTTTGGGCAGCAATGGCGGCGCTTCGGCCGTTGAATCCGATTTCAGATGGAACAGACCTTACGGATATATCCGGACTTGCAACATCCTGCTGGCAAAAGCCGACGAGTATGCCGGCAACAGGGCAGAAATCGACGCTTCGATCGGCGTTGCGTATTTCTTCCGCGCATGGCAGCATTTCTATCTCCTGCAATACTTTGGCGGCGTACCGACGGTTGACCGCGTGCTGGATGTAAACGACCCGGTTGTGAAAGGGCCGCGTAACAGCCGCTATGAAGTAGTCGGTCTTATCCTGTCCGATTTGAAAGCAGCCATACCATTGCTTCCCCAAGAGCGTGATATTGCAGCCGCGGATAAGGGAAAAGTGAGCCGGGAAGCTGCTAAATCCTTTTATGCACGAGTACTGCTCTACGAAGCCACCTGGGAAAAATACGTCCCGAACATCGGCTATGACCTTGACGGAAACGGTGTGTCGGAAGGCGCCGGTACTGCAAAACCTGACGGCTATCCGTCTATTACGGATATGCTCACGGAGGCGAAAAAACAAGCCGGCGAAGTGATTGCCGAAGCCGAAACAGGAACGTTTGCGCTCTGGAACGAGTGCGACTCGCTGAGTTACTACTACCTTTTCAGTATCGACGACAAAGGCGGCAACATTTCCAACTTCATGAACAAGGGTAAAGCCACCAACAAGGAGTTTATCTTCAGTTCCAAATACGATTTCGACCTGAGACGGGGAGGCATCAACCTCACGTTCACCGTTTGTACAGGGCGGGGAACAAACATCAGCGCCATTTTCGGCGAATCGTTCCTCTGTCGCAACGGTTTGCCGATACGCATCAGCCGCGACGGAGGAGCTACGGTGGAAAACAATCCCGACTTTCATGGCTTTTCCCGCTTTTATGATGAATTTCATAACAGGGATTACCGTTTTATCGGCACAACATACATGCCCGACAGATCTTTTTGGGCAAAAGAGCCTGAAGGCCCGGGCAGTCTTACGGTAACAGGCAAGCCCTATCCCGACCCGGTTTATGAAGGCGAAGACGGTTTCGGCACAAGCAATCGCAGCATTTATGTTCCGGTATTGCGCAACCTTTCGACACACAGTGCATACGGTTGCCGCAAGTTTATTCAAGAAGGCCCCAGAGCGGACAATACGGAATCTGCCGATTATCCACAAATCCGTCTCGCCGAAGTGCATCTGATATATGCCGAAGCTGCCGTTGAACTTGGAAACGGTTCTATATCCGATGCGGATTTGAACTTCTCCGTCAATAAAAACAGGGAGCGTGCCAGAGTCGCTCCATTGACCAACACACTGATTGCAGGCATTTGGGATGCGGGATATTGGGATCATGCTCAAGGCAAAACCGTCGTCAAACAAATGAACATGCTCGATGAAATACGGCGCGAAAGAGCCTGCGAACTCTTCGGCGAAGGATTCCGCGAGAATGACCTGAAGCGTTGGGGTATCGCCCACATCAACCTGACAGGACAAAAGCTCGGACGCAAAGTTCTCGGAACGGAATACGAGACGGCAACGTCCAACAACCCTGTCTATCCCGGCAAATCCTACGACCCCGACAACCATCCGCTGCAATACGGTCTCTACTCGGCCACAGACCCGAACGACTTGGATTACGGCCGCTCCGTCGCCACGCTGGCCGGCAACCTGCTCTATTCGCAACGCGATTACCTGCTGCCGATTCCACTGGATCAGATAAGGCTTAACGAATCACTGACGCAGAATCCCGGGTGGTAGTTTTTTTACGGGAATATAAACGGGCTAACTCACAATAAACAGGTAAAAAGATTGTTTATCATTGAGAGGACGTTCACGACAGCCCGCGGGGCGTCCTCTCCTTTTATTATCTCATTTAGTATTAATTTAAATTTATATCAATCATGTTGGATTATCATTTAGTTGAAAACCTTATGACAGCAGCGCCGGACGATTACATGGCGCAAGTAGTAAACGTTCGTTCCTACAGTAACGAAGAAATAGCCGAGCTGATGCTCAAGCGCGGCTCATTGCTCACCAAAGCCGACATACTTGCCGTTCTGGAAGTATATGGCGAGGTGATTACAGACACTGTTGAAGATGGAGGTGGCATACATACCCCGCTCTTCGTCATCACGCCAAGCATTGCGGGCGTATTCAACGGCGCCGGCGACAGCTTCGACGAAGCACGCCACAGCGTGAAGGCAAACATCAATCCGGGCACAAGCGTTCGCGAAGCATCCCGGAAAATCAAGACCAAAAAGGTACAGGTTGCCGATCCGGTGCCCTATATCGTCGAGGTCAAGGACATCGTCAGCGGCTCCGTCAACGACCGGCTCACACCCGGCGGCGTAATCGAAATACGCGGCAACCGCCTGAAATTCATCGACGCCAGCCCTACCAACGGCATCTTCCTGCTGCGTGAAGGCGCGGCCGACATACGGCTGACCGTGATTGTCGAAAACAAGCCCGGCCGGCTTATTGCCATGCTGCCCTCCGATCTGCTCAAAGGCGCATACGCGCTCGAAGTACGCACGAATTACTCGCAAGGCGGTACGCACGAAAGCAAGCAGCTGAAAACAGGACGGTTCATCAAGATATTGGCGGTATAGGGAAACTCCCCCCGAAATGGCAGACAGTCTGCCGTTATAATGGCAAGCGCTATGCCGCGGTAATGGCAAGCGTCATGCCACGATAATGGCAAGCATCTTGCCGCGGCAATGGCAAGCGCCTCGCCGCGGCAAGGGTCGGCACAACCCTTTTTTAACACAATAAATATATAGTCAATGAAGAAAATATTGTTTTCGGTTTGTTTGTTCTGTGCTTGTGCGGAAGGGTTTTCGCACAAGCTGGACATTTACCCTGTGCCGCAGGGAATCGTCTATTCGATGCACTGCGACGACTTCACGGTGCAGGCGCGTACGCCCGGCGGAGAATGGCAGGACCTGTACGAATACAAGGTTCAGGTCGATGCGGATACCCGGTCGGAAGCCTCGATGGTGCAGTTCGATTTTGAGGGGACGGTCGAGGTGAAGGTAAAAGTAAACAACGGCCTTGTAAACGGCGTCAAAATACGTCCGCTGAATAGGGACATCCGGCACGTACAGAAGGATAACGTCATTTATCTCACGCTCGACCGGCCGGCAAAGCTGTCGCTGGAAGTAAACGGCGACCGCCTGCATAACCTCCATATCTTCGCCAACGGGACGGAGAAGGAAACGTACAGGGAGGGTGATGCGAATGTGATGTATTTCGGGGCGGGGATGCATAAACCGGCAGAGGGCAACAACAGTTTCACCGTGCCTTCCAACACGGTGGTGTATCTGGCGCCCGGAGCCGTCGTTCAGGGGAAATTTGTATGTGACAGGGTTGAGAACGTCCGCTTTCTCGGTCGCGGGTTTTTGCTTGAGCCGCAGCGGGGCTTTGAAATCACGTTCTCGAAGAACATCGAAATCGACGGCATCACGGTGATTAACCCGCAACACTACACCGTTTACGGCGGACAGACCGCAGGACTGAAAGTAAACAACCTGAAATCGTTCAGCAATAAAGGATGGAGCGACGGCATAGACCTGATGAGTTGCTCGGACGTAAGCATCAACGATATTTTCATGCGCAACTCGGACGACTGCATCGCCATCTACGGACATCGCTGGGATTATTACGGCGACGCGCGTAATTACGTCGTCAGAAATGCGATACTGTGGGCTGACATTGCTCATCCGGTCAATATCGGCTTGCACGGCAACGCGGACGGCGACGGCGAAACTGTCGAGAATCTGCATTTCTCCGACATGGACATTCTGGAACACGACGAGGACGACCGCAATTATCAGGGATGTATGGCTTTAACCGTAAGCGACAAAAATCTGGTTAAAGATGTAACGTTCGAGAACGTCCGCGTAGAGAATATTCAGGAAGGACAGCTTTTCAGTTTGCGCGTGCTCTACAACGAGAAATACAGCGCCGCACCGGGCCGTGGCATCCGTAATGTAACGTTCCGGAATATAAGTTACTGTGGAGAAGACGGCAATCCGTCCATAATCGAAGGATACGACGAACAGCGCCAAATAGAAAATGTCCTGTTCGACGGTATTTATATCAACAATAAAAAGATAAACACCTTGCCGGAAGCCGGTATTAAAGTTGGTAATTTCACCAAGGGAATCATTATGAAATAACAATATTA
>JAITPV010000024.1 GCA_031289275.1 Tannerella sp. | reverse complement strand
CAAGATTCTGAAACATACTTTCAAAAAGGGTAAACCGGTCTTGATAACGGCTCGAAGTCGAATCTTTCATCGTTATCGTTTCCCCTATTATATTATTGAACATGCGTACATTAATACCTTTGAAATGTATCCAGTAGATGCTCCACGGATCACGAATGTCCGAGCCGTAGGTATGAGGCTCGTTTTCAGGAATGATAAACATTTGATGGGAGGTTAATTTGAATGTCTCTCCCATACATTCTATCCATCCCTTGCCCTTTTCGCAATAGATCATGATATTTTCTTCAGCTCCGTTCACCCTCTGCCTGTAATGATATTTGGCATAAGGATAATATCCTATATGCGTTACATACAGTTGTCTTGATATTTCGCTTTTCTCTTGTAATTCCCTTATGTTATAAGGAGTTACAATACTTTTTTCGCCTTTGAATCCGTCTGCTATAGTTTCCATGATAATGAAGATTGAGTAAAACGATGCAAAGATAGTAATATTTTACATGACTTCCAAAGAAAAGTACATTTTTGTTGCAAAAAAAGCCGCTACCTTTGTGCTCTGAAAGTAATTGACTGAGAAATGGAAAATATAACAGCATATTTGATTCAACCGACTGTAACGGAAAGCAACATCGTCCGTGCATGGGAGGAAACCGTACTGTTGCCGACCTATCCTGTAGGGGAGGAGGAGAAAAATCCTGTTTTTCTGGAAAAGCGGGTTTATCAAGGTAGCAGTGGCGCGGTGTATCCGTACCCCGTGATTGAAAAAATCAGCGATGAGAAGCAGGATATGCCCTACAAGGCGTTGTTTCTGGAAAACGAATATCTGAAAATCATGATTTTGCCGGAACTTGGCGGACGTGTTCAGATGGCTTATGATAAAATCAGGCAACGGCATTTTGTATATTACAATCAGGTGATTAAACCCGCGTTGGTGGGACTGACCGGTCCGTGGATTTCCGGCGGGATAGAGTTCAACTGGCCGCAGCATCATCGCCCAAGCACGTTTCTGCCGACCGACTATGCCATAGAAGAGCATCCGGACGGCAGCAAAACGGTATGGTGCAACGAGGTGGAACGAATGTTCCGCACCAAGGGAATGCACGGTTTCACCTTGTATGCAGGGAAGGCATATCTGGAGGTGAGCGTGAAACTGTACAACCGGACGCCTTTTCCGCAGACCTTTCTGTGGTGGGCAAATCCGGCGGTGACGGTACACGATGCTTACAAATCGGTGTTTCCGCCTGACGTACATGCCGTATTAGACCACGGAAAACGCGATGTATCAACATTTCCGATAGCTACAGGCGTCTATTACAAACAGGACTATTCGGCGGGCGTGGACATCTCGAAATATAAAAACATTCCGGTACCGACATCCTACATGGCGATACAGTCGAAATACGATTTTGTTGGCGGATATGAGGATGATGTCAGGGCAGGATTATTGCACGTGGCAGACCGTCACATATCTCCCGGCAAAAAACAATGGACTTGGGGAAACGGCGATTTCGGGCAGGCATGGGACAGGAATCTCACCGATGAAGACGGTCCGTATATTGAGTTGATGACTGGAATCTACACCGACAATCAGCCCGATTTTTCATGGTTGCAGCCGTATGAAGAAAAGTCGTGGGAACAGTATTTCATGCCTTATTCGGAGGTTGGATATGTGAAGAACGCGAGCAGGGACGCCATCGTCAATGTGGAGACGGAAAAGGACGTCACCCGCCTGACGCTCTATACCACTTCGACATACCGGAAACTGAACATCGCACTGAAGGATGTGAAAGGCAGGCTATATCTGTCCGAAACGGCTGATGTATCGCCTGTAGCGCCTTATCATACACAAGTCAATACCGGCGATACGCTTCCCGAAGATTTGATTTTTGAACTCCGGACTGAAACCGGTGCGTTGATGCTGACATGGCAGGCGGAAAAGCCATGTACAAAACCCATCCCGAAACCTGCACAGGCCGCAAAAGAGCCTGAAGACATCGCCTCCATCGAGCAATTGTTTCTTACCGGCTTGCATTTGGAGCAGTATCGCCATGCGACCTGTAATCCGTTGGATTACTACATGGAAGCCTTGCGTCGCGAATCGGGCGATGTGCGTTGCAACAATGCCGTCGGCCTGTTCTATATGCGCCGCGGACAGTTTGCCAAGGCGGAACAGTATTTCCGCAGCGCCATTGCAACGCTTGCGGAACGCAATCCGAATCCCTACGACGGCGAGCCTTACTATAATCTTGGGTGGTGCTTGAAGATGCAATATCGTGAGGAAGAAGCATACGACGCTTTTTTCAAGGCGACATGGAATGCGGCATGGCAGGACGCCGCGTATCTGGCATTAGCCATGATTGACTGTTTACAGGCATCCGGCGCTCAATGGAAAGATGCGCTTGATAAAATAGAACGGTGTTTGGTCAGAAACGGACACAATCATAAAGCCAGACAATTGAAAGCATCGATTCTCCGTAAACTGGGAAAGGGAAAGAACGGCGAAGCGCTGAAGTGGATCAATGATTCGCTGGAAATCGACAGGTTTAACACGGGCTGTATTTTTGAAAAATTTCTTGTAACAAACGATGCGTCGGTACTGGATGAAATGAATCGATTGATGAGAGGTTACGAACACAACTACATCGAATGTGCCATGGATTTTGCAGCAGCAGGATTGTTTGAAGAAGCGATACGGTTGCTGAACGAATGTCTTCCGTCCGCATATCCGATGGTTTTCTATACGCTGGGTTATTTTTCTTCACAAAACGGAGACGCCGCACAAGCGCTGACTTATTATACGCAAGCGGCGCAAATGGCTCCCGATAAATGTTTTCCAAACAGGATAGAGGAAGTCAATATATTGCAGGATGCTATCCGGATGAATCCTTCGGACGCAAAAGCGCCTTATTATCTCGGCAATTTCTGGTATGCCGCCCGGCAATACGACGAGGCGGTGGAATGTTGGGAAAAGTCGGCGGCGGCGGATGATACCTTCCCGACCGTATTGCGCAACCTGTCGCTGGCGTATTACAACAAACGGAACGACAAACTTAAAGCGCAACAATGTCTGGAAAAAGCATTTGCACTGGATACTTCCGATGCGCGTATCCTGATGGAACTGGATCAGTTGTATAAAAAACAGGGACTTCCGTATGCCGAACGTCTCGCTTTCCTTGAAAAACATCTGCCGTTGGTCGAACAGCGGGATGACTTGTGTATTGAACGAATCACGCTCTACAACCAATTGGGCGAATATGAAAAGGCGCGTCAACTGATTGCTTCCCGCAAATTTCATCCGTGGGAAGGCGGCGAAGGCAAAGTGACAGGGCAATATGTGTTGTGTCGGGTTCAATCAGCGAAAAAAGCAATCTCGGAGAAACAGTTTGGAGTAGCATTGGACTTGCTGAACGAAACGAATCATTATCCGCATAATCTGGGCGAAGGCAAACTGACGAACGCCGGAGAAAACGATGTGGATTATTACAAGGGACTTGCATACCGTGGCTTGGGCAACGAAGCGAAAGCGCGGCAGCATTTTGAAAAAGCCACCTGTGGCCCGTCCGAACCGCAACAGGCTTTTTTCTACAACGACCCGCAACCGGATAAAATCTTCTATCAGGGATTGGCATGGCGTGCATTGGGCGATGAAACGAAGGCGCAAAGCCTGTTCAACAAACTCATCGCACACGGCGAAAAACACTTGTCCGATGACTGCAAGATAGACTACTTCGCCGTATCCCTGCCCGATCTTGCCATCTGGGAAGACGATCTGAACAACCGCAACCGGAATTATTGCCGGTACATGATGGAATTGGGCTATCTGGGATTACGTCGGTAGCCTTTAAAGCCAACTATGAGGAAATTATCGGCGCGCACGAGTAAAACTATAAAAAATATTTTTTTATTTCGCAAAAAAATAGTATTTTTGCAGGCATTTCAGAGGTATGGTATTGGAAGTCTAAAATTAAAAATTCAACACAATATGAACAAATATTTTTTCTTTCTATGTTTTTTCGGAATAATCCTTTTTCCGGTACGGGGACAGGATAATCGCCTGCAAGCACCCACCGAACTGATGGGAGATTGCTTCCTGATGTTCAACACCGTGATTCGTGCCAATCAGATAGAGGTCGCACGCGGCAGAAATGCAGGTAAGGATGAACGCGAAGTCCATACGCCGGAGGCTGTAATTGCTCTCCGTAACGCAACCGACACTGCGCTTTTCCAAAAACTTGCAGACGGCGACTTTGGCTTCACCGATATTCTCGCGGTAGAACGGCGACACTTGTCAACCTCGCATGTCTATACGTATCATGTTGAGGGTTTTGCCCCCGGCGGCGGTCTCTGCGTTTATTCGCCCAAAACAGGTGCGCTGAAAAAAATCGTTGATGCCGGAGAAGGGATGATTCTTGACGCCGACCTCCATTGGAACGCCAAGGAAATCGTCTTTTCGTGGAAACGCAAGGGGAAGGCCGTCAAAGTCCGCATTATCGACCACGATGTGAGTTGTTCCGACAATCCCGATGAAAATTATCAAATCTACACGGTCAACATTGACGGCACAAACCTGCGACAAATTACCAACGCTCCTCACAACAATTTGAATTGCTGTTGGCTGCCCGACGGCGGTATCGCATTTATATCCGACCGCAAGCCGGCTTATGCTTATTGTTATGTTGTCACCTCGCCTGTTCTCTACCGAATGGAGCGCGACGGCTCGAAACAAAAACGCCTCTCTGCAAATTATCTGATGGACTTCACGCCGTCTGTGTTAAA
>JAITPV010000247.1 GCA_031289275.1 Tannerella sp. | reverse complement strand
GTCGGCGCATTGGACTTCTTTTCTCCTTTTGCGTCATGATAGAAAGGCTCCGCTCCGGAATAGAGGGCAAAAATCTTATCACCACAAAAGTCCACAACGCTATAATGCCTGACAGATCCGTTTTTCCAATCCGGCCCGTATATGTTATACTTCAACTCGCCGGCGAGGGTGCAAACGGTCATCAAATCATAGTGGGAATAACATTCAGCGTATATCTCGTGCTCTACGGATGCGGCAAAAAGAAACCGTTTTCTCTTTATATCGGGATGTTCATAGGGCATAAGCGTGATCTCGCCCGTATTCATGTTCCATCGGCCTACGGTCGGCTTAAAATCTCCAACGCCGATAGGTTCTATGATTACACCGATACAGAGCGTGTCGTTAATATACCGATACCAACTGGGCAACTGTTCCCGTTTCATGTTCATTTTCAAGTTCGGCATATAGGACGGATCGGCCAGGAGACTGTCCAAATCATAACTGAATATCTTTTGTTTGCCGTGATCGGATACAAAAAACCTGCGATGGGTGTTATCCTCTACTATACTTCCGATAACCACAATTTCACCCGGCCCTTCGCCTTTCGGAATGGCGCTAAGGACATGGTTGAAATTGTTTTTGTCGAAGATATGGATAAGTTCATCCATAGATTTATAATCAATGATAATTAAATAATCACAGATCATATATAAGCTGGTATGGGAACCGATCAGGACGTCTTCGATTGCGATTTCTTTCACTTTGTCGCGCACATTGACGATTTTGTCACGTTTGCCTTGATGCTTTTCCGTTCCGGCGTGCTGCGTACAGCTCCCACAGACGGCGATAAATAACAGATATACGAATTTATTTATCATTTTATAACTTTTATGCGTGTAATTGGAAATTTATTATCCGTTGCAAAGATAATCATTATTATTATATACGACACTTTCGTAATATATTTATTTTTCTACCGTTTCGGAACGTTCTTTCCTCTGTGCCCGTATTTCCCGGAGGGGGGATACATGTTACGGTTGTTCATGGTTGTATGTTAGCCGAGAAACTAATTTTTAAACGTATACAAAACCAAAACCGGATTGTCGTCCGGCTGTAAATCCGTTAATGAACCGGCCTTAATCAATACCGGAAAGTCTTCTACGACATATCCTGCGTCCACACTTTCAATCAAACAATTATTAGTAGACCATCTGGGGAAAAAACGATCATAGCCGGGGATAATATCATTTTCCACCTCGCCCGACAGGCTCAGATGCGTGTGCGTATGTCACAATAGCCTCCTGTCAAGGAATAGCGCATTGAATCTTTGAATTTTTGAATCTTTGAATCTTTTGTCATTTCCCGATACAGAAGCGGGCGAAGATGTTGGCGAGGATTTCGTCGTTGGTGATATGTCCGGTGATTTCGCCGAGGTAGTGCATGCACTCGCGGATGTCCCGGCTCAGGAAGTCACCGGAGAGGCGGGCATCCAGGCCTTCCATGACGCGGCGGATGGCGGCGCGTGCCTGAGTGAGGGCTTCGTAGTGGCGAATGTTGGTTACGATCACGTCGCCGGAGTGGACGGCGGGGAGGGCGGCGGCCTCGACAAGGCGCTGCTTCAGCAGGTCGGTATTGGCTCCCTGTTTGGCGGAGATGCAGAGGCGGTCGGCGGCGACATTGGGCAAGAGTTGTTGTTTGGCAGCCAGTTCTTCCGCCGGGAGCAGATCGGCTTTGTTGAACACTAAGAGGGTTTTCTTTCCTTCGAGCCGGGGGACGATCACCTGTGCCAGGGACTCAATGAAAGCGGGCGTACCGGTGAGGTCGATCACCCAGAGTACGATGGCGGCTTGCCGAAGCTTGCGGAACGTGCGCTCGATGCCCAGCGTTTCGATCGTATCGGTAGTTTCGCGGATACCGGCGGTGTCGATGAAGCGGAACGTGACGCCCGACAGGCTGATGAGGTCTTCTATGGCATCGCGCGTGGTGCCGTGGATGTCGGAGACGATCGCCCGCTCTTCGCCGGCCAGGAGGTTGAGCAGGGTAGACTTTCCGGCATTGGTCTCGCCGATAATGGCTACCGGAATCCCGTTTTTGATGGCGTTGCCCGTGCCGAAGGAGTCGGCCAGCCGACCGGTCAGTTGTTCTATCCCGGCGGCTAACTGTTTGAGGTCGGCACGGTCGGCAAACGCCACGTCCTCTTCGCTGAAATCCAATTCCAGTTCGATCAGCGAAGCGAAGTGAAGCAGTTGTTCGCGCAGTCGGCTCAGCTCGTTGCTGAATCCGCCGCGCATCTGGTTCAATGCCAATCGGTGCATACCGGCCGAGGTAGAGGCAATCAGGTCGGCCACCGCTTCCGCCTGACTTAGATCCATCTTTCCGTTCAGGAAGGCGCGTTGTGAAAATTCACCGGGCAGTGCCGGGCGGCATCCGCGTTCAGTCAATAATTGCAGTATCTGTTGTTGGATATAGAGCGAGCCGTGGCAGGTGATCTCTACCGTATCTTCGCCGGTGAACGAGTGCGGGGCGCGAAACAGGGCAGTCAAGACTTCGTCGATCCATTCCTCGCCGCGCCGGATACTGCCGAAAGCCATCGTATAGGCTTGCCGCGAAAGCAGGTCTTTCCCTTTCGTTTGGGGGACAAATACCGTGTTACAAACCGCAATGGCATCGGGGCCGGAAACGCGGATCACCGCAATTCCCCCGACGCCCGGAGCCGTTGATATGGCGCAGATCGTATCGTTCATTTCAAACCGTTACCAGTTCATACGTTCTCGTTCCGAGGCCGATCTTTTCGCCGTGATCCAATCCGGCCTGCCAATGCGTATCGGGATGTACCAGCTTGAATTTGTCTTGTCCTTCCAGCTGCTCGTGCGGATGCTTCTCGGTTAACCGGCTTCCGCCCAGCGCCGGGGCTTTGGTTACCAAATCGGCGCAAGCCTGGTCCAGGGCAACGGGGTCAAACGACGCAAGGATGCCCAAGTCCGGCACAATAGCCGCATCATTATGATTCCAGCAATCACATTCGGGCGATACATTCATAATAAAATTCACATGGAAATTCGGTTTGTCCAACAGTGCCGCTTTGGCATATTCGGCAATCTTGTGATTCAGCCGTTCGGAGGTATCGCCATTGCCCGGTACGGCGCCTTCGTATTGGCAGAGAGCTACGCATTGCCCGCAGCCCACGCATTTGTCGTAGTCGATGGCAGCTTTTTTGTCTTTACCGAGGCGGATGGCGTCGTGCGCACAGTATTTCACGCAGACGCCGCATCCCGTGCACGATTCGCGGTCGATCACCGGTTGAGACGACGAGTGCAGTTCCAACTTCCCTCCCACGCTGGCCGACCCCATGCCGAGGTTCTTCAGCGCTCCGCCGAAGCCGCTTTGTTCATGGCCTTTGAAATGGTTCATGCTGATTACGATGTCGGCGTCTGCTATGGCGGCGCCTATCTTGGGCGCCTTGCAATACGTGCCGTTCAGCGGCACTTCGCGGTAGTCGGTTCCCTTTACCCCGTCGGCAATGATCACATTACATTGGGCGGAGATAGGATTAAAACCGTTCTCCATCGCGCTCTGTAAATGGTCGACGGCGTTGGAGCGACCGCCGGAATACAGCGTATTGCTGTCTGTCAGGAACGGTTTCGCTCCCAATTTGCGGAGCAAAGCCGTCAACCTTGCCGCATAATTCGGACGGAGGTAGGCCAAGTTGCCCGGCTCGCCGAAATGTATTTTTACTGCTACAAATTGATCTTTAAAATCAATCGTTTCAATCCCTGCCCGTTTGACAAGCCGCTCCATCTTGGTCGGCAGGTTGCTCGACGGCGAGGTGCGAAGGTTGGTAAAATAAACTTTGGATGCTTCCATATAGATAAATTATAAACTGTTATTTGCCGCTTACGGCGTTTTTTCGTGGGTAAAGGTACTTATTTTCCAAAAAACAACGGAACATTCTTTTCATGACAATTTGACAGTGTTTTTATTTTGGCACTTATTTTGAAGTCATCCAATCAAAAAACAAGAAAGGAGAACATGACTTATGAATTTAAATAATTTCACAATCAAATCACAGGAAGCCGTACAACAAGCTATCCGTTTGGTTTCCGAACACAACCAGCAAGTCATTGAGCCGGTTCATTTATTGAAAGCCCTCATGACAACCGGCGAAAGTGTGATCCGGTATCTTTTCCGAAAATCGGGCGTCAATATGCCGGCGTTCGAAAAAGCGGTAGACCTTCAGATCGCACGATTTCCGAAAGTATCGGGCGGCGAACCCTATCCGGGACGCGACACCAATGCCGTATTACAAAAAGCCATTGACTACTGCGGCAAGATGGGCGACCGGTACGTGTCGATTGAGCACCTGCTTCTGGCCTTGCTGACGGAAAAAAGCGAAGCCGCCCAATTATTGCGGGATGCCGGCGTCACGGAAAAGGAGTTGCATCAGGCTATCGAAGAATTGCGGAAAGGCGGAAAGGTCACAAGTCCATCGGCGGAAGACACCTACGATGCGCTGGGCAAATATGCCGTCAATCTGAACGAACGCGCCCGTTTGGGAAAGTTAGACCCCGTAATCGGGCGGGACGACGAGATTCGCCGCGTGCTCCAGATCCTGAGCCGCCGGACGAAAAACAACCCGATCCTGATCGGCGAGCCGGGCGTCGGCAAAACGGCGATTGCCGAAGGGTTGGCGCACCGTATTGTCCGGGGCGACGTGCCCGAAAATCTGAAAAGCAAACAAATCTTTTCGTTGGATATGGGCGCGTTGATTGCCGGAGCGAAGTACAAAGGTGAATTTGAGGAGCGTCTCAAGGCGGTCGTTAACGAAGTGAGTAAATCCGACGGCGAAATCATTCTTTTCATTGATGAAATCCATACACTCGTGGGCGCCGGCAAAAGCGAAGGCGCCATGGATGCCGCAAATATCCTGAAACCCGCCCTGGCAAGGGGTGAATTACGCGCCATCGGGGCTACTACGCTGGACGAGTACCGGAAATATTTTGAAAAGGATAAAGCCCTGGAACGTCGTTTCCAGACCGTAATGGTGGACGAGCCGGACGAAGCGGACACCGTCTCCATCCTGCGCGGACTGAAAGAGAAATACGAAAATCACCATAAGGTACGTATTAAGGACGATGCGATCATTGCCGCGGTGCAACTGTCGGTGCGCTACATCACCGACCGTTTCCTGCCCGACAAGGCTATCGACCTGATGGACGAAGCCGCTGCCCGCCTGCGGATACAGGTTGATTCCGTGCCGGAGGCGCTGGACGAAGTCTCACGCCGTATCAAGCAATTGGAGATTGAGCGCGAAGCCATCAAACGCGAAAACGACGTCTCCAAATTAGACCTGCTCGGCAGGGAGATCGCCGACCTGAAAGAAGACGAACAAAAGCAAAAAGCGAAATGGCAAAACGAAAAGGAACTGATTAACCGGATTCAGCAACACAAGGTCAGCATTGAAAACCTGAAGTTCGAGGCCGAGAAAGCCGAACGGGAAGGCGACTACGGAAAAGTAGCCGAAATCCGTTACGGCAAGATCAAGGAGAACGAAGACCGGATTGCCGACGCGCAACAGAAACTGCACGCCATGCAGGGCGGCGCGGCCATGATCAAGGAAGAGGTCGACAGCGAAGACATTGCCGACGTCGTTTCACGCTGGACAGGCATTCCGGTGAACAAGATGATGCAGAGCGAGAAGGACAAGCTGCTGCATCTCGAAGACGAGCTTCACAAGCGGGTCGTCGGACAGGACGAAGCCATCCGGGCGATTGCCGATGCCGTGCGCCGCAGCCGCGCCGGGCTGCAAGACCCGAAACGTCCCATCGGTTCATTTATTTTCCTCGGCACCACGGGGGTCGGCAAGACGGAACTGGCCAAAGCCCTGGCCGAATACCTGTTCGACAATGAAAACATGATGACGCGCATCGACATGAGCGAGTACCAGGAAAAGTTCAGCGCCAGCCGGCTTGTCGGGGCGCCTCCCGGATACGTCGGCTATGACGAGGGCGGACAGTTGACCGAAGCCATCCGGCGCAAACCCTATTCGGTTGTCCTGTTTGACGAAATCGAAAAGGCGCATCCCGACGTCTTCAACATCCTGCTGCAAGTCCTGGATGACGGGCGTTTGACGGACAACAAGGGGCGCACCGTGAATTTCAAGAACACGATCATCATCATGACCAGCAACATGGGTTCGTCGCTCATTCGCGAGAACTTCGCGCAGATGACGTCTGCAAACCGCGATCAGGTGATTGCCGACACCCGCAACGATGTGCTAAACTTGCTTCGGAAGACGATTCGTCCGGAATTTCTCAACCGCATCGACGAGATCATCATGTTCACGCCCCTGGACGAGGAAGAGATTCGCCGCATTGTCGGCCTGCAACTGAACGGTATCTGCCGGATGCTGGAAAAGAACGGCCTCACGCTGACGTTCACCGATGCCGCCGAAACGCTGATTGCCGCCAAAGGGTACGATCCGCAGTATGGGGCGCGGCCGGTGAAACGGGTCATTCAAGACCTTGTCCTCAACGAACTGTCGAAACAGATCCTTGGCGCCTCCATCGATCGTAGCCGCCCGGTAGTCATTGATGAAACAGACAGCAGGCTTGTCTTTAGTAATTGAAAGATTCTATTTCGTTATTCGATTTTTATTCCTAATTTTGCTGCAAAATAGCGTAGTAGCATGGCAAAAAAGAAAGAAACAACGCCCAAGGTCAAAGCTCCGTCGGTTTTTATGAATCCGTTGACGGACTTTGGCTTCAAGAAGATATTCGGCGACAAGGAGTTGATGATAAACTTCCTGAACGACATGATACCCGGTGCTCGGATAAAGAAGATTCAGTATCGACCGACCGAGCAGATCGAGTGGGAAAGTCGCAAGGCGGTGTATGATTTGCTGTGCACGAATGAGGCGGATGAATATTTCATCGTCGAGATACAGCGTGCCAAACAGACGTATTTTGCCGACAGAGCCTTGTTTTACTCCTCGTGCATGATACGCAAACAGGCGCCGTCGGGCAAGAAATGGAACTTTGAGTTGAAAGCCGTGTACGTATTGGCGATATTGAATTTCAACCTTTCGGAGACGGACAAGGATAATCAAATCTTTGAGTATGTATCCCTGATGAACGAGCGGACAAAAGCGAAATTTTCCGACAAGCTGCGGTTCATCTACATTCAGCTGAAAAACTTCACGAA
>JAITPV010000232.1 GCA_031289275.1 Tannerella sp. | reverse complement strand
GAAATCATGAGCGCTCATCAAAGTTTACTGAGCGCTCATCAAAGTTTATTAAGCGCTCATCAAAGTTTATTGAGCGCTCAGTAAAGTTAAGAGTTAAGAATTAAGAGTTATGATTACATTGAATGCAAAGGCACGGAGGGCGACCGCCGGAGTCCACCCTCCTGCACGGGACACCATTCATCTCATAACTCTTAACTCTTAATTCTTAACTCTTAATTCCTACATACCCTTATTCATTTCTTTTTTGTTGATAAAAATCATACATTTGCAGAAAAAACAAGCATAATGAGAAAAAAAACGACTTACCCAAAAGCAACTTTAGCCATGACAAAAGTCCGTTGCATACGGAAAGAATGGCTTACCGGTGTCTTTGCCGTTTGGATGACCTGTATTTCAATGAATATGCAAGCCCAACGGTTTTCAAGAGACTTGAATGTAGATTTACTGATTAATCAGGCCGGTTATGTTCCCGACGCCGGGAAAACCGTTATCGCCAAAGGACTTATCACGCGCCGATTCGAGATCGTCAATTTAAAGAATCAACAGGTTGTTTTCCGCGGAAATTTCAAGCCCAACACGTGTGATTTCGGTGATTATTCGACAGGCGATTTCAGCACGCTCACACAGGAAGGCGCTTATTACATCCTGTCCGACACCCTGCGCTCCTACCCTTTCCGGATTGCCGGAAACGCATATCAGTCGCCCATGACCTTACTGGTCGGTTATTTTTCGCTGCAACGATGCGGAGCAAGTACAACGGGCTATCTGTCGCCCTGTCATCTGGATGATGGCATCAGGCTGGACAACGGCAAACATCAGGATGTGACCGGCGGATGGCACGATGCAAACGATCTGAGAAAATGGGTTTCGGCCACTATTTACGGGATGATCGGACTTTCAAAGGCCTATGAATTACGGGACGAACAAGACGCCGGCCGGCAAACGATTTTAGACGAATTGACATGGGGCAATCGGTATTTTCTGAATATGCAGGAGCCACAGGGTTATGTGATGAATTATATTGGCGGCGAGGTAAAGCATAATTGGGACAGTAACCGCTGGACGGATAGTGAAATCGGCGCCGAAGAGGGTGAAATCCACTCCGTAAAACCTTCGACGGGCACATCGCTAAGAGATATTTTGATTGCCGGATCAACAGACGACCGGATCATACAAACAGACCCTGCCGATCTCATCACGCAGTATCTTTTCGTCACCTCCGAAGCCATGATGGCAAGGATCACAAAAACAAAAGACCCCGCTTATTCGCAAAAATGCCTCCAGGCAGCCCGGAAATGTTTTGAATGGTGCCGTGAAACGGAAAAGGACACGAATACGGGCATCATCGGCGCATCCATACAAGCGGCCATCGAAATGTATAAAACAACCGGACAGGACACCTATAAGCAGTTTTCCGTGGCGCGTGCATCCCAATTAAAGGACTTGCAGGTAAAAAACCCGGAAGGCGGCGTCGGCGGATTCTTTTATACTTCACCCGCCGGCCGGGAACCGTATAAAGACATCTGGCACGGCCCCTGGGAATTTATTTCCGTATGCGACTTGCTCCGAACCTTTCCCGCACATGAAGAAGCTGCTTCATGGAAAGAACTCATAACCAACTACGCGCATCAGTACCTGTTATTCATGTCGCAACGCAACAGTTTCGGCATTGTTCCTTACGGGCTTTCGACGTCAGACCCCGGCGGAAACCGGAAAGTCGGCAATTACTGGTATCGGTATTTCATGCACCCGGAACAGAGTTGGTGGGTCGGGATAAACGCCAATCTCGCATCTTCGGGAGTAGGTTTGATAAAGGCGGCGACGCTATTAAACAATCGGGAATTAAAAGCGGCCGCCCAAAAACAACTTGACTGGATCATCGGATTCAATCCGTTCAACAGTTCCACGATTGCCGGAGTAGGCTATAATCATCCCGTGCACTTCATAAACGAAGGTCAATTCCGTCCGGCCACGCCCGTCATACCGGGAGGAGTAATGAACGGTCTCGGAGGAGATAAAGACGACCAACCTCATCTTATACTCCATAATAATTATAACCAGTCGGAGTATTGGACGCCTATGGTGGCCTATACTTTATGGTTGATGGCGGAAATATCACCCAAAAAATAAACCCGGTTCTCTTTTAAAAAGAAAAAGTATGTTGTATCTTTGCGATTGCAATGATGAACGGATATGGAAACAGTAAAGAAGATAAATCGCAAAGACACCATCCAATTAAATTTGGACAAACAACAGTTTATTAATCTTTTTCATTTTATGAATGAGAGTGATAAGGTCACTATTTATAAAGAACTTAAAAAGGAACTCTTTTTAAATCGTTTTGAAAATCTCTTGAAATCACTTCAAACCGACGAACTGTCGTTAGACGATATAACAAAAGAAGTGGAAGAGGTTAGAAAAGAAAGATACGAAAATGGCTGGCAAGTCATGTAAATTAGTAATTGATACGAATGTCTGGATATCTTTTTTAATAGGGAAAAGTTTAAAAGGACTTCAGAGGTATATAAACAGCAAGGCCGTCAAAGTCGTTACTTGTAAAGAACAGATGCTTGAATTGACCATCGTGCTGCAACGGCCTAAAATGCAAAAGTATTTTTCAGAAATTCAAATCATTGAATTTTTCGACCTTTTGGATGAATCAGCCCGATTGATAGACCTTCATACAACTATTGATATTTGTCGAGATGCCAAAGATAATTATTTACTTGCATTAGCGATTGATTCGGATGCTGATTATTTAATTAGTGGAGATGCTGATTTGTTAGAGATAAAACAAATAGGAAAAACCCATATAGTCAATTATGCTGACTTTAGAAAGTTGTTTTATTAGCCTGCAAGGACAACCGCGTGAAAACGCAACGGAGGCATGGAGAACAATAATCTCCATGCCCCCGGGTAATCATCAAGCGAATCTTTTAATCAGGTAAATCAAGGTTCGGACATTATTTTCTTTTATAGTTTTTCATTCCCATTCCGTATTCTTTCAGGAAACGGAGGTCATTATGTTCCTTAATGTATTGACCGTCGATATATACGCCAAAGGAAGTGACATTCCGGATGCCCAGTTCGGCATAAGTATCCAAATCCGAATCGAAAATAGCCTTATCCCAGGCTAATTTTACGTGCGGTTCTCTCCAGCGGCTAAAAAGCGACACATCCAACCAGTATTCCAGAATCACCGCCGTTTCTGCGGGGAATACCGCCAGGTTATCTTTGAGTGTTTGCATCACCTCCTGATGCGGAATTTGCCGGTGCTTGGTTCCATAAGGCTTTGGATTGGAAGCTTGTGCATTACTCAGGGGATGCGCCCAACTGCGTTCAATGGGGGCATATTCAAGAAAAACGCCTTCTTCGGGTTTTACTTTCCGGGGAGCGCTTAACGTGTTGAGATAAGCCAGATGGGCAACCTGCGCTTCCGGATCAATCGTGCGCAAAGCCTTGACCATACGGTTTTCAATGATCAACGCCTGTTCACTGGCCGAATATCCGATGCAATGCGGACACAAACACATGGGTTCGGTATCGTCTATCCAAAAATAATAGCGATGATTGGTCGAAGGTTGCCGGCGGGCAAATTCCAACGCATTGCCGGCGACGATGTCCAACGCTTTTTCGGAATGAACGCACAGGTTGCTGTGCGAAACCCTGTGTCCCGTCTTGTCCATGCGAAACAGGGTCGAGTCTTCCGCAAACAGGTTTCGGGGCAACAGTTCGTTCATCGCATGAATCTGGTATTCCACGTCGATGCCGTATTTTCGGCAATCCGCAAAAAATTGTTTTCCTTTTTCCGATTGCATGAAATTGATGACTCCTCCCGGAGAAATGCCTACTCCAATGGTATTGATACCGTTTTCGTAAGCTAACTTAGGCCAGTCGACCGAAGTAAGTTCGGATTCGAACAATACAATGCCGCGCATTTTGTAACATGGCTCACCGACACAGGATATAAAGGTGCAACAGATAAGTGCACTCAAAAAATACTTGATACTTTTCATTTCTCTGAATTTATTTAAACTTCTTCCATTTCATATTTGTCTTTACCGATAAAAATCAATGACAGATACCGCACATCCGTACGGCCGGCGAACTGGGGAGCATGGCGGTATTTATCCAGTTGAGCGCG
>JAITPV010000221.1 GCA_031289275.1 Tannerella sp. | reverse complement strand
CCTGTTCCAATTCTTCTTCCGTAATCGCAGGAACAGAGTCCGTATTACGGATACAACTTGCTACAATCATTGTTGTAGCCAATAACATGATAAACTTTTTCATCGTAATTTGAATTATTGAGTTATTAATACATTCTATCTATACACCGTTGTATTTATTTTCTTTTTATCCATTTTTCGGGATCCATCGCCTCTTTTTCTCTCCAGACTTCGAAATGCAGAATGGTCGCATGATCGTTGTCCGTATCCGTAAAGATTTTCCCTAACCTCTGATTGGTAGAAATCTTGTCCCCGGTCTTTACGTAGACTTCGCTGAGATTGACATAGACCGTCAGGTAGCTTCCGTGACGGATAATGACGCCGTGGTTGTAACCCGTCCCTACGAATACGGCGGTGACAACCCCGCTAAAGATCGCCCGGGCTTCCGCTCCGGAAGTGGTTTGAATGTCAATGCCTCGGTTATTTGTATACACTTCTTTCCCCACCGCATGATGATGTCTTCCGAAAAAACCGGTGATGGTGTAATGGCCTGTCAGGGGAAAAGGCAACCGTCCCTGATTGGACACAAAATCGGCGGATAATTGCCGGTTTTCCTTCGACATGTCACTGCCCTCCGTGCTTTCGCCGGCGTCGCGAGAGCCGGACGTTTTGCCGGCAGAACGGGTCATTTCTTTGCTGATCAGGCTTTCGATCTGCCGGTTCAGGGCTTCCGCCTGCCGTTGTTTTTGAGCCAGTCTGGACTGCAGGTTGCGCTGCTGCCGGTTGAGTTGTTGCACTTCTTTCCGCTGTTCGGATTCTTCGGACTGCAACTGATTATTTTCTTTTTCCCGTATCTCCAGTAACGCCCGTTTCTCGGTTCGCGCCTGTTCTACCTCCACTTGTTTCAGGTTGATGCCCGATTGTTTTTGGACAATCAAGGTAGCCTGTTGTCTCTGCCAATCGGAATATTCGCGCAAGTAACGCATACGGCGGAAAGACTGTGCAAGGTTATCGGCCGACAACACAAAGCACCATTTATAGGGTATCGAACGGCGGTTATACATGTGCTGCAAGGATTGGGCATATTTCTCGCGGATAACGGTCAACCCCTGTTCCAAGCCGTTCAGTTCGTCATTCATTTCCGTCATGTTTTTATCCAGCAGGCTGATTTCCTGATTCAGCAGGCTGATGACTTTCTTCCGGGCGAGCACTTGTCCGGAAAGCAGATTGAGCCGGTTCAGCGAATGTTGGGCAGACGAACGGGTTTCGCTGAGTAGCCGGGCGGTCGATTCAATTTCTTCCAGGGCGTCTTTACGTTTTGCCTCCAACTGTTTCAACGATTGTACCTGTCCCGAAACATTCCCTGCCTGGAAAAGAAGGCATGTGAACAGCAGAAGGCGAAAGGAATTGAGAATTGAGAATGGAGAATTGAGAATGTATTCTTTGAATCCTTGAATCCTTTGAATCGTTGAGTCATTGAATCGTTGAATCTTCATAATCACTTGAGCATTTTCAAGATTTGCGAAAAATTCACCGGCTCATAACCGGGCGGAATCACCGAATTTATTTCTACCGGCGCGTCAATCTCGATACGGGAATAATTCAACGCCAGGGCGCCCTTGGAAGCATCGTCGACAAACCATCCGGCATGGATTTTCATCGGGAAAAGCTGTTCGCCGGCCGGCCGGAAATCGGTATACTCCCAATGCAGCGCGTAATGTGCGGCAGCGTCGGTGATTCTTGACGCATATAACTTTTCCTGACGGTCGGCCATAAAGATATACTGCAACTTGGTTTGGTCTTCCGTTTGCAGAGCGTAACCGGTCTCCGTTTGTTTCCACCGGAAACGGTGGAAGGCATTTTCCGGCAGTTCCGCTTCGCCCGGCAGAAACAGTTGGTTGGTAAAAAGCGCCTGTAAGTTATAAAAGTTGAAATCAATCTTCGCATCCCCCTTGATCTGCCCGAAAGCCTCCGACAAATAGCGTTTGTTCAGCCGGTCTATGACTAAGATGCTGTCCGGGCTTAGTTCGACGCGGAAGGCTTCGATACCGAGCAGAGGCTGGATGGATAACTGTATCCGGCTGTTCCGGCGGATTTTCAGGTTCGCCCGCGAACTGAAACTTTTTTCGGAGGCCATGGACAATTCAAACTGTATGCGCGCCGTCAGTGTGCGGTATTGAAACGACTGTTTCCGGAGCGTGTTGAAAAAGGCTTCTTCCGCCTCCAAGAGGTTGGCCTCTGCGGTTGCCGGCGCGTGCGACGTGCGACAACCGGCCAACAGGATGCAACAAAGCAGGCAGCAGCTTCCGGTGCGGAACAGGGCGGTAAGTTCAGTCTTCATCGGCCGGCGCTTCTATGTAGATTTGTTCCGCGATTTTGCGTTCCAGCGTCTTGCTTTCCTTACCGGAGGCTTTCGCTTTGAGCCATTGCTGGAGCGCTTTTTCCTTATCGCCCGTCATATAGAGAATATCACCGTAATGATCTATCAATTCCGGGTTGCCGGTCTTGTCTTTTTCCAGGGCGCTCTCGATATACATCTTTGCCAGAATATAATTCCCCTTGACAAAGAAAACCCATGCGTAGGTATCCAAATAAGTAGAATTATTCGGTTCTATCTTGATACATTGGGCGCTCATGCGTTCGGCCTTATCCAGGTCTCTTTTTTCGAGTGACAGGAAATAGCTGTAATTGTTCAGCACCACGATATTCCGCTCGTTACAGATCAACGCTTCTTCGTAGGCGGCAAAGGCGGCGTCCGGTTGTTTCATCTGAAAACGGACGTCGCCGATTTGCCCGTACAAATCGGAACGCAACTGGCGGTTGGTTTCGGGAAGAATCTTCAGTCCATACTGAAAGGCGTCGAGCGCTTCCTGATAGTGTTTCTGCTGGTAATACGCGATTCCCTGAAAATAATAATATTCCGCCACATCGGGGAAGAGTTCATGACATTTGTTGCAGATTCGGATAGCCTCATCCATATCCTGCATCTGAAGGGAGAGATTGAGCAGTTGTTGCCAGGCTTTCTCGTGGCCGGGTTCCATTTCGGTAGCCAACTGATATTGGAAACGGGCGTCGTCCCTGTTTCCCTGAAACTCCAGCAGGGTGCCGTAGATCAGTTTGAGTTCGATATCTTCGGGATGTTGCTCCAGCAGGGTTTGAAAGAGGGTATTGGCCGTTTTCATCCCGTTGCCGGATTGCTGTAACTGCTGAATATAACGGGTCAGGATGCCGACTTTAATTTCCACATCCAGTTTCTCGTTGGTCAACGCCGAACGTATCTGCTCTTCTGCGGCTTCCGGATGGCCGGTCGCTTCGTAATAACCGGCCATGGAAACCGTGTAATACGGATTCTCGGGATCAAGCGCGTGGGCTTTTTGATAATATTCCAGCGCCCGTTTGGTATCTTGCCGCTCCAAATAAAGGTCGCCGATCAGGATAAGATAGCGGGCGTCCGCAGGATATTTGGCGGCTAATTTTTTGAGTTCGTCAAAGGCCTTTTCCGGTTGTTCCAGGGTCATGTAGAGTTTGAACTTCTGCATGGAGAGCGCCTCACTCATGCCGATGTTTTCCTCCAGCACGTTGAGGGAACGGACGGCCTCGCCGATTTCGCCTTTCTGGGCGAGGGCTTCGGCCAGGTAGTAATTCAGTTCCACTTTGCCGGGATACGCCTTTGCCAGTTCGCCGTAAGCTTCGGACGCTTCGCCGTACATGCCCAGATTGAGGTAGATGGCGGCGAGTGCGGATTTGCAGGAGAAATTATCCGGACTGTACGTTACCGCTTTTCGCAGATACGTTACTGCTTTTTCCGGCTCGTTTGCCTCCAGCAAGAAGAATGCCAGTTCATACAGTACGGCCGATGCCGTGGAATCGATTTCCAGACAATGTTTAAAAATTTCGTATGCGGCGTCATATTTCTCCGCATTTTTCAGGATGACTCCTTCATAAAAGAAATAATCCAGTTTCCGTTGCGTGGATGTCCGGCTCGTTTCCTGCGGAACCGAATGTGGTTGTGCCGCATGAAGCGGCGTCATACCGAAGTAAAAAAACAGGACAAGCGTACAGGATAAATATTTCATAAGCGTTTTCATTTTCATATCAAGCTATGCGGCGAATTATTTCCCGGTGTGGCCGAAACCGCCGGCCCCGCGTTCCGTGTCGTCCAACTGTTCTGCCGGTTGCCACTCCACGCCGGCGTGCGACGTAATGACCATTTGGCAGATACGCTCGCCGTCGTTTATCACGAAGGGTTCGGACGACAGATTCACTAAAATGATACCGATCTCGCCCCGATAGTCGGCGTCGATGGTGCCGGGCGTATTGAGCAGCGTAATGCCGTGTTTGATGGCCAGGCCGCTCCGCGGGCGCATCTGCGCTTCATAGCCTTCCGGCAAGGCAACATACAGGCCGGTTGGTATCAGTTTCCGCTCCAACGGTTTTAACTCGACCGGGTCGGACAAGTTCGCACGTATATCCATGCCCGCAGACAAGGGAGTTTGATACTGCGGCAAAGGGTGATGTGAATGATTGACGATCTTTACTTTCATAGCTTCATTATAATTTTCAGGACACAAAGATAAAAAACAATTATGGATTATGAATTATGAATGAAGAAGTAAAAATGATGAAATGGAAGAATGGATCGGAATCCGTATCACTCCGGCGAAAGCGTCAATGCCGCAACTTTCCGGCGGTCGGTTTGCACGGTTTCAAATTCGGACGCGACAGCGAGACTTCCCATCGGGACATTTTCGTTCCGGTATGCCATCCGGCTGTGGAGCACACTGCGTGCAGAGGCATGAAACTCGGTCGCTTTCGTTTCCGCTTCAATCCGTGCGATATTGTCCTCGCGCACTCCGCAGCCGGGCATGATGATGATGCGTCCGGCCGCCCGCCGCACCAGTTCGGCGATGAACGGGATACCTTGTACGGCATCCGGTTGTTGGCCGGACGTCAGGACGCGACGGCAGCCGATGTCGATCAGCTGCTCCAACGCCGTGAACGGAGCGCGGCACACGTCAAACGCCCGGTGGCAGGTGATCGACAGCGGCGCAGCGGCTTCGGCCAACTGTTTCATCAATGCCGCATCCATATCGCCGTCCTTCGTCAGGCAGCCGAAGACGACGCCCTGTACGCCCAACTGCTTCGCCATCTCAATGTCGTACAGCATCGACCGTATCTCGACCGGGGTATACAGGAAATCGCCCCCGCGCGGACGAATAATCACATGAATGTCGAGCGTCGAAGTGAATAACCGCGCCGTGCGTATCTCGCCATAACTCGGCGTCGTTCCGCCTTCGGGAATCCCGGCGCATAATTCCACCCGTTTGGCGCCGCCGGCTTCGGCCTCGATACAACTTTGCACCGAATTGGCGCATATCTCTATAATACGTCCCATCCCCTTTTTGTCAACCATACATTATATATTATACATTAAATCGGAAGTGCATAATATCCCCATCCTGCACGACGTACTCCTTGCCTTCGATATTTATTTTTCCGGCTTCCCGACAGGCGCTTTCGGAGCCGAGGCGGACGTATTCGTCGTATTTGATCACTTCGGCGCGAATGAATCCTTTCTCGAAATCGGTATGAATCACGCCGGCGCACTGGGGGGCTTTGCTGCCTTGGCGGTATGTCCACGCGCGGACTTCCTGCGGGCCGGCGGTGAGGAAGGTCTCCAGTTTCAGCAGCTTGTAGGCCGCCTTGATCAGACGGTTCACTCCCGATTCCGGCAATCCGAGTTCGTCGAGGAACAGTGCGCGCTCTTCGCCGGTCTCAAATTCGGCGATCTCCGATTCGATTTTGGCTGCAACGACCAGCAGGTCGGCGCCCTCCTCGCCGATGGCGTCGCGGACGGCATCGACATAGCTGTTGCCCGAAACGGCTGAGGCCTCGTCGACATTGCAGACATACAACACCGGTTTGTTCGTCAGCAGGAACAGGTCGCGGGCGGCCTTTTCATCGTCCCGGTTGTCGAACCGGACGGTACGCGCCGGCTTGCCCTGTTCGAGGGCGGCCTTGTAGCGCAACAGCATGTCGAGGACGATTTTCGCCTGCTTGTCGCCGCCGGTCTGCGCCTGTTTCTGCACCTTGCCGATGCGCGACTCGACCGTTTCGAGGTCTTTCAACTGCAATTCGTAGTCGATGATTTCCTTGTCGCGCACGGGATTGACAATGCCGTCGACATGCGTCACATTTGCGTCGTCGAAGCAGCGCAGCACGTGCAGGATCGCGTCCGTCTCGCGGATATTGGCCAGAAACTTGTTTCCAAGCCCTTCGCCCCGGCTTGCGCCCTTGACCAGTCCGGCGATGTCGACGATTTCGACCGTCGTCGGGACAATTTTTTCGGGATGCACCAGCCCGGCGAGTTTGTTCAGCCGCTCGTCGGGGACGGTAATCACACCTACGTTCGGTTCAATCGTGCAAAAAGGAAAGTTTGCCGCCTGCGCTTTTGCGTTCGACAGACAATTAAATAAAGTAGATTTGCCCACGTTGGGAAGTCCTACTATGCCACATTGTAAAGCCATTCGTTTAAAATATTTATTTTCTTACGGCTGCAAAGTTAATTATTTTCCAAGACTTTTGAAACATGCGCGATCACAAATCCCTAAGAAGTAAAAATTAAGAGTTAAGCGTTAAGAGTTATGAGATGAATGGTGTCCCGTGGCGGAACGACGATTAAAGGGCATGCATCAAACTTTACTGAGCGCTTGTGCTTTCGGTTTCGCTCCCGAAACTCACCCCGCTGCCCCTAAAGAGGGTGTGTCAAAACTTTTCGGGGGGGGCAGAAAAATCAAAAAAGGCCAAACTTTCTCAAGCTCAGCCATTGCATTTTCCTCAAAAATGCGTATTTTTGAAGCATTAAATCAATATTTTATGGCAAAGGTAGCATTTAAAGAATATAATTCCGGCATGGAATGCCTGTTTCCTTCCCGGTTAGATGAACATATCCCGGAAGAATCTCCGGTACGCCTTGTAAATCGGATTGTTGACGGCATGGATACAAGTTCGGTTCTTGAGACCTGCGATGGTGGCGGCTCCGGCAGTTATTATCCCCGCATGATGCTCAAAGTGGTTTTTTACGCCTGCTTGAACAATGTCTATCCGTGCCGCCGTATGGAAGAGGCCATGCCGGAGAACATCCATTACATGTGGCTGAGCGGCAAGCAATATCCTTCCTGCCGTACCATAAACCGTTTCCGCAGTAATCATTTGAAGGACTGTATCAATGACCTGTTTGTTCAAGTTGCAGATATACCGGCAGAAATGGGTCAAGTCGGTTTGGATGTGCAATACGTAGACGGCACGAAGATAGAACCGGTAGCCAACAAATACACGTTCGTATGGAAGAAGAGCGTGGAGAAGCATAAAGCGAAGTTGGAGAAACAGATAGCCTCGATACTCTTACAGATAGAAGAAGGAATAGCTGCGGATAATGAACCGGTATTAAAGGAAACATCCCTTCCGGTAGACAGGCAGGAATTGGAGGCCCGCATAAAAGCCATCCGGGTGAAAACGGTAGAAAAGCCTGC
>JAITPV010000176.1 GCA_031289275.1 Tannerella sp. | reverse complement strand
ACATCCGTATAACTTGCCACATTCAAGTCCAGATAAAATACCGGATATTCTACCCAGTCTTTTTCAAGTTCTGCCAGTGCAAGACCGTCAAAGAGTTCTTTCTTGCCCAGGAAGTAGGCCTTCAACGTAGAAAGCAGCAGACTTTTCCCGAAACGGCGCGGACGCCCCAGGAAACAGGGGGCGCTTTCGTAGGCCAGACGATACACATAAGCCGTCTTATCCACGTATACAAAACCGACGGTACGGAGTTTCTCAAAATCCTGTATGCCGACAGGTAATTTTCTATTGTTCACCATGACATTCTATAATTATATGATTCCGAAGCAACAAAGATACGCTTTTTTATTCGGATAAAGACAGCCTCGCTGTCATAAAACAGGTAGCTCAAACCGGACGATCGTCGGTTCCGGTATTTCCGATGAATAACTCATTCATATCATAATCCCGGTGTGCTACCGGAACGTATTTCTGTTCCTTACGGGATTGGCAACTGCCGATAAGGCAGGCAATAAAAACCGACCACAAAATCATCTTATTCATAATTCACATACTGATCCGTTCTACCTTCCGGCTTTCGTTCGCGCAACTGCATGCAACGAAGAGCAGACTTCCCAATAACATTTGTTTCGTTTTCATCTTTTCTCCGTATTATTAAATTTCATCCTTGATCCTTATTGTCAATAAGACTGCGTTTTGTTCTTCATTCTCATAATGAATGGCTTCTTTTATCCTGTCCCGTAGCTCCGGATGAGATTCGCCGTACTCCATTATATCGGAAGGATACAGGGGAATAATGATTTCATGATTTCCCTGTACATGCATCCTGTTCTCTGTCAAATCAATCGGATAGCCCTCCAGCACCCGATCTTCCACGAGGGTTGTAAAATCAACAACCGATTCGTTCGTTTTTTTGGAAATAAATGCCAGATGGCTTTTGCCGCCATAAAGACAGGAATAAAGATAGACATTCCGGCACTCCATAAAGAATACGGTTCCATACGCATAATCATGTGAAAAAAGAGCTTGGAAAAAATAACCGACATCATTATATTTGGCTTCATAAAAAGAAGCCGGAATATTTTTACCGAACATATCCATTTGAAAACGTTTTTCTATCCCGTCTTCGGATAAAGCATAAATATGTTCATCAAACAGATTATAAAAATAAGCGACACCTTTCCCCTCGTCCCGCGGGCAAAAATGGTTGGGCGCTTGTATATGCAGATACGTAGCCCGGTTCTCATCAATTTCCAGATGGTTACTCAGGATATTTTCCGTATCCAGATCGATTATTTTCACTTGATGTTGATTGTTTTCCACCCGTTCGTTTCCGATATACAGACACATTTTGCCGGGAGCGATCAAATACATTTTTGCCGCACCCACATCCAGCTTGATCTGCTTGATCAGGGCGCCGTTCCATGCGTACAGGCGGAGCATGTTCCGGTTCAGTATCCAAATCCGGTCGGTTGATTCTATTTCAAAATCCGAGATGCCGGTATATTCATCCGGCCCATTGCCCTGTTTACTGATTTTACCGGAAAATACGCCCTCCTCCGTAAACCGGTATAAAGCCTCCCGGTCAGCTACATAAATGTATCCTTCCCGACGAACGATCTTCACAATCTCGCCTACAAGCGATTCTTCGCCCGTAGCGAGGGCAATACATTTTACGGAAGAAAAAAGCCGGGAACTGTTCAACTTTTCAACCGAGGCTTGTTGGGTCAGTGTGAGTTTTACGATTTCATTCGGCCCTGTTTTGATCACCTGATTACACGCAGGCAAAAATAACAGGAAAACAATCACACTACTTACTAACGTTGTGACAGCGACAGAGGCTGTACTTAAAATTCTTTTTTTCATATACTTCTTATTTTATTCTTTTTGATTACTCAATTTGCAAAAGACGATGACCGGATTCAATTCCTGTGCCTCTCTTTCGGGATCAATCATATAGACGGATTCGACTTGCTGTTCCCGCGAACAGGACAGTAACACAAAAAACAAAAGCAATAACTTTTTCTTTACATCAACTCTAATCATCATTTTATCATTTTAAAAATACGATCCATTCAAAATAATTCCGTAATAATTTACCTCCCTATCCGATTTATTTACGACCCGCACGTAAAATTTTACGACCCCAAAGGCGTGCGGGTCGTAAATTTTCCCGTGCGGGTCGTAAAATTTCTCTTGCGGGTCGTAAAATTTCTCATGCGGGTCGTAAATATTCCTGTGCGGGTCGTAGCTTTTTCCATGCGGGTCGTAAATAATCTCATGCGGGTTGTAAATATTTCCATGCGGGTTGTAAATATTTTCGTCAACGTTGACGATCTTGTCACGTTTGCCTTGCTGCTTTTCCGTTCCGGAGTTATGCGTACAACTCCAACAGACAGCGATAAATAACAGGTATACGAATCTATTCATCATTTACTCACTTTTACTGTGTATTTCCACCCCTTGCCTTATATTATTATCAGATGCAAATATAATCATTATTACCAGATACGACGCATTCGTAATATATTTATTTGTCTACCGTATCGCAAAGCCTCTTCCTCTTTTCCCTTATTCCATTTCGTTCGGTAGAGTTAGTCGGGGATTTTTTGTATTTTTGCATACCGAAAGCGACTGGATGTATGAGTTCATGTAGTTACGGAAGGCAAATTCAGGAGATAGAATGGAAATCATTACAATTATCGGCGCGCGTCCGCAATGTATCAAAGCGGCGATGGTCAGCCGGGCGATTATCAATCATAACCGTAGCACCGGCAACACACCCATTGAAGAAAAAATCCTTCATACGGGGCAACACTACGATGAAAACATGAATCATGTTTTTTTCAAGCAATTAAACATCCCGCAGCCCACCTGGCAACTGCAATGCGGGCAGGGCAGTCATGCGGAAATGACGGCGCAGATGCTGGTCGGTATCGAAAAGATATTGCTGGAGCATCGCCCCGCTCAGGTGCTGGTCTATGGCGACACCAATTCTACGCTGGCCGGTGCATTGGCGGCCTCCAAATTGCATATTCCGGTGATTCACGTCGAGGCCGGACTGCGAAGTTTCAACAAGCAAATGCCCGAAGAGATCAACCGTATCCTGACCGACCACCTCTCCGGACATTTGTTTTGCCCGACCTTTGCCGCTGTTCAAAACCTGCAAAACGAAGGCCTCCGCGAAGGCGTTTTTCATGTTGGCGACGTGATGTACGATGCCGCAATTACTTTTGGCCGGATCGCCGGATCAGCCTCCTCCGTTTTGTCTGCTTTGCAACTGACGCCCAAACAATTTTATCTGTGTACGGCTCATCGTGCGGAAAATACGGATGATCCGGAACCGCTGACGCAAATCATCCGGGCGCTCGGTGAAATCGCTCATTCGGAATGTCCGGTCATTTGGCCGTTGCATCCCCGGACAAAAAAGTCACTCGAAAAGTTCCGGCTCCATACGCTGATAGCCGGCCTCCCGGCGCTCCGGTTGATTGACCCGGTGGATTACCTGGATATGGTGATGCTCGAAAAACAGGCGGTCGCCATCTTTACCGATTCCGGCGGCGTGCAGAAAGAGGCCTATTTTCACCGTACACCCTGCATCACGCTGCGCAGCGAAACCGAATGGGTCGAAACCGTCGCCGCCGGATGGAACCAGTTGGCCGGGTGCCGGACGGAACAGATCATCCGCTGCCTGAATAATAAACCCGTACAAACGGACATTCCGGAATACGGAGATGGAAACGCCGCCGGGAAAATCGTTGACATACTATTAAAAACCTCTACGGATGTGCAGAAAAAGAGTGCTGATACTTTGTGATATGTTTCCTCCGGCATTCGGGCCGCGGATGGGCTACCTGTGTAAATACCTCAAACAGGCCGGCTGGGAGCCAACCGTTATTACGGAATATATTCCGGACGAAACGTTCGCTTTTTTAAAAGGCGATACGGAGGTCGTCTATCTGCGCTTCCACAAGGCCAAACATCGTGCCGCGCGCACTCTGGAATGGCTGACGGTCTTTCTGGCAGACCTGCTTTTCGGCTACAAAAATCGCCGGATGTATCGCGAGGCGCTTAAACAAACCCGGCGACAACCGTATCATCTGATTTTATGCAGCGCTTACCGTACGTTTCCTTTGCCGGCCGCACGTAAAATAGCGCGTAAAACCAAACTTCCGTTAGTCGTTGATTTGCGGGACATCATCGAACAGTCCGGCGGCAATGAATTTATTGCGCACGCTTTGCCCAAACTGGGCGGTATGGAGAAAGGAATCGCGTCCATTTTCAAACGGATAAACCTGAAACAGCGCAACCGCGTACTCCGGGAGGCCGGCCACGTAACCACCGTTTCACCCTGGCATACGGAAGTCCTGAAGGCGATCAATCCGAACGTTACGCTGATCTACAACGGCTACGACCCCGAACTGTTTTATCCCGCCCCCGTCCGGAGCGAACGGTTTTATATCACCTACACCGGGCGCGTGTTCAACACGGCGCTGCGCGACCCGGAACTCTTGTTTCAGGCGGTCGCCCGACTGTCCGGAGAGCGAAATATCACACCCGATACCTTCCGCATCCGGTGGTTCACGGACGCGAAGTCGCAGCAAATCATCCGGAGCGAAGCCGGAAAATACACCCTTCAGGCCTATATGGATTATTCCGGATACGTTCCCGCATCTCGCATCCCGGCCCTGCTGAACGAAAGCGCCATCTTGCTGCTGCTGGCCAACAAAACCGGAGCATCCGGGCCGAAAGGGATCATGACGACCAAGTTTTTCGAGGCGCTGGCGGTGGAAAAGCCTATCTTGTGCGTGCGAGGCGACGAAGGGTATCTGGAAGACGTCATCAACCGCACCCAATCCGGTCTGTCGGCGCATAATGCGGAGGAAGTGTACAGGTTTATCCAAGCGCACTACCTGCAATGGAAAGCTTCCGGGCTGACGAAAGCGGCGGTCAATCCGGATGAAATCGAAGCCTTTTCCCGGAAGACACAGGCAAGCCGGTTTATCCATATCTTTGAACAACTAACGAATGACCGATGAATATGACATTACATGTGGTTTCCCTCAACATTCCGTGGCCGGCCAATTATGGCGGCGTGATCGACATCTATTACAAGTTAAAGGCGTTGCATGCGTGTGGCGTCAAAATCATCCTGCATTGTTTCGAATACGGGCGGCCGCACGCAGCAGCGCTCGAAGAGGTGTGCGAAAAGGTTTATTACTATCGCCGGCATACCGGTCTCCGCACCAACATCACGTATTTACCGTATAATGTATACAGTCGCAAAGACCCGGCGCTGATCGCCCGGCTGCTGGAGAATGACCATCCGGTTTTGTTTGAAGGACTACATTCCTGCTATTACTTGAATGATCGCCGCCTGAAAGACAGATTCAAAATCTTCCGCGAATGTAATATCGAACATGATTATTACCGGGAAATCGCTTTGGCCGAAAATCATCTGCTCCGGAAATGGTTTCATTACATAGAGGCCATCCGCTTCAAATGGTTTCAGAAAAATGTTGCTTATGCCGACTTGACGATTGCCGTATCCATGACCGATACGGAGTATCTGAGGCGCACATTTCCCCGTAGCCGGGTGGAATTTATACCCTGCTTCCACGGCAATGAGCGCATCACGGCATCACCCGGCGCCTCGGATTTCCTGCTGTATCACGGCAATCTCTCCGTGAAGGAAAACGAAAAGGCCGCCCTGTATCTGATCAAAAAGGTATTCGGCCAACTTCCCTTCCGCTGCATCATTGCCGGCATGATGCCTTCGGAGGCGTTGCTGAACGCCGCCCGTTCCTGTCCGAACATCCGGGTCGAGGCGAACCCTTCCGTCGACCGGATTCATGAACTGATCCGGGAGGCGCAGATCAACGTACTGGTCACATTTCAGGACACCGGACTGAAGTTAAAACTATTGAACAGTCTTTTTGCCGGTCGGCATACCGTGGTCAATTCCCTGATGCTGGCCGGAAGCGGATTAGACTGCCTCTGCCATGTGGGCGATACGCCCGGACAACTCCTTGCGCATTGCAAAAACCTGATGAACGTACCTTTTGATGCCGGCAGTATCGAAGAACGAATACGTCTGTTACTTCCGGCCTTTTCGGACGAACACCAGGCCCGGCGGCTGATCCGGCTGATTCGGACGTAATAACCTTGAATGGGTTGCCCGGGGGAAGGAGGAAATAAGGCAACTCCTACAGCGTTGCAGGTTCCGTTGCATCGCTTACTTACATAACATGACTAAATAATAAAGAAAACAATGTTTGCTGCCACATGGCTGAAAGCAGGTGTCAGGAAGGTACAAAACCTCATTTCTACCTCATTTCAAAAACAAAATAACCTCTGTGGACATCTGAAATGATTTTCAAACGTATCTCTCCAATGTAAAAAAACTTTTATACTTACTATAACTTGTAAACATAAATATTTTTACGTACTTTTGTCAGCTGATTGTAAAGATATATAATTGAAACGGAGGTAATAAAATCAGGATTCCGATTGTCCGCAATGCTGACGGACACAATCCGAACAGGATTCCGATCGTCCGCAATGCTGACGGACACAATCCGAACAGGATTCCGATTGTCCGCAATGCTGACGGACACAATCCGGACAGGATTCCGATCGTCCGCAATGCTGACGGACACAATCCGGACAGGATTCCGATTGTCAAGAGTCTTGACGGATACAATCCGAAGATCTTTTCAAAGTCAATAACAGTTATAAAATATCTAACAAGAAAATGGTTATATGAACAAGAAATGTTTTTTATCCGTGTTGCTTGCTTGTCTGGCAACAGTTTCAATCAATGCCGAAGCGCTGGCGCAGTATGCTTTTACTTCGACCGGCTGGGCTACGTTTGGTATCGTACTGCCGGAGGGAAAGGCAACAGACGGTCTGGCAGTGGGTACGCTTCCCACGCAGACCGACGTTAAAAACCGGTGGGCGGACGGCTCTATCCGTTACGCTATCCTAACGGTCAAGGTTACTGACGCCGGGATATACGACATCCGTGAGGCGGCGGCGTCCGCAGGTTCGTTTACGCCCGTTGTGCCCGACGCCCGGCTCGAGTTGAACATTGAGGGTGCGCCTTACATCTCCACGGTTACGGCCTCCACGCAGGCTACGGATGTGTGGCTTGACGGCCCCCTTGTTAAGGAATATCGCGTCAGGGACATCCCCAAAAACGGCGGCACGGAACATCCTTTCCTTTCCAATATCTGGGACGTAAGGATATACAGCGACGGCACGGCGCGTGTGGATGCGACGGTGGAGAATGTTCGCGACGTCGCCATAGCCGACGGAGTGGTTTACGGCGTGGACATACTGCTGAACAGCCAGAACGTCTTCCACCGCGATGCGGCAGTGCCGGGGGCTAATCCGCTGACAACGGACGGATGCAACTCCACCTCCGTAAACAATGGCTTGGTAATAGGCAATTACGTCCGTCTGACTTCGGGTGCGCTGGCAGGCGAAGTCGCTATTGTTGGCGGCGTGGGGGATACCTTTGGCTCGTATCCCCTCTGTTTTTCGGCCGCTCAGGAGAACGCAACCTGGGAGCGCGTTATGTACCACCCCTACGCCACGCGCTGGCGCCGGACGTTTGCGGTAAACGGCTTTACGGAGGCTGCCGTCGTGCCCGACTTCGCGCCCTTTATAGCCGCCGGCGCTGTGCCCGCCTATATGCCGACTGTGAACAGTCCGTTCCGCACGTTCGATCGCGGGCAGTGGAAGCGTTCCGACATTTTGAATTACGGCTATATGGCTGCGTACATGCCTACCACCGGCGGACGGGAGGACATCGGGACCTACCCGGACTGGACAGCGCAGTACATCGTCCACAAGACTGCCTCGCAGCGGGAGTACATGCTGTTGAACGGCGATCTGGCCGGATCGTGGAGCGG
>JAITPV010000152.1 GCA_031289275.1 Tannerella sp. | reverse complement strand
CCCCTAAATCCCCTAAAGGGGACTTCTGCCCGCTTCACCAAAGTCCCCTTTAGGGGGTTGGGGGTTAAGAACATCCCTCCGAATGGACGGCGAACAACAAACCCTTGGGGTTGCGGGATCAGTGGAGGGTTTCTCTGTCCCAATCGTTGCGCTTCATTGGGGGTACAGGCAATGTCTACGGCGTTTTAATGCACAAAACCGTTCCGTGCACAGTATAAATCTGCGTAAATCCACGTCATCTGCGTGCCATGAATTAATTGGCCGTCATTCGTTTGATGATGCTGTAAGCGTTCATGATTCCCAGTTCGCCGGCTTTGCTCAAGTCGGCAATGCCGCGGTTGGCGTCGCCCATGGAGAGGCGGGCTAAACCGCGGTTGAAATAGGCTTCGGCAAATTCGGGATCGCGCAGGATCGCTTCGTTGTAATCCACAATCGCAGCCCTGAAATCCCGCTGGGCGCAACGTATGTTAGCCCGGTTGTAGTAGGAATAAACGAATCCGGGGTTTTGACGGATCACGAAGTCGTAGTCGCGGATAATGAGTTCGTGCCCGTCCAATCTCCGGAAGCCTCCGGGTTCGCCGGCCGACAGGTCATTCACCGCCGGAGACGAAGTGACGGGTTTGTTGCCCTTGCCGAATTGGATGTCTATCGTATACAGTTCGTCGTGCGTTGTTTGAGACTGGTTGTAGTCCATCTGTTTGTAGCGTACGACCGCCCGGTTGAAGTAGGCCAGCGTGTAGGAAGGGTCGATTTCGATCACTTTGTCGAAATTGTGAATCGCCTCGCTGAAGTCCTGCACGAGCATGAAATCCATCGCCCGGCCAAAATAATAATCGGCCTGCATGGGATCGCGTTCGATTTTGGCGGAATAGTTGTTGATCGACTCAAAGTGCGCCGCAATCTGGTCTTCGGTTAGGGCGGCTTCCTGATTGGTGATGAGAATTTTCCACGTGAGAGGCGTGCGCACGTTGAAGGCTTCGACGGATTTGTCGTAATACACGGCGTCTTGCCGGAGATGGTTCTTTTCGTAGTAACTCAGGATGAAGGAGGGTTCGAGGTCGATCCGTATATTACGGTCTTGCACGCGGCCTCGGATTTCGCTCTGGTATTTTTGTTTCTGTTCTTCTTCCTTGTCATACACGACCAGACGGTTGAATTTGTCGATGTTTTTGTCGGAGCGTTGCCGGGTATTTTCCTCGTCGGCGGGTGGGTTGCCGGCGGATTGTCCGGCCGGGTTGGGGGAGGAGGAGGCGGTGGCGTTTACGGCCAACTGTCCGTTCCTGTTTTTCTCTTCCAGTTCGACGGCCGTCCAGTAATCCCGGTCTGCGCCGACATTGTCGTGCAGTTGCCGTTTCGCTTCGGAGCGGTTGTAATACCCCGGCAGGAAATTCGGGTATTGTTTCAACACGATGTCCAGGTCCCGGACGACGCGCTGGTGGTCGCCGACTTCGGCGTTCAGCAGGGCGCGGTTGTAGTAGGCCATGTAGTTGTCCGGTTCCAGTTCGATGACGACGTCGAAGTCTTCGATCGCACGGTTGTTGTCTCCCACCTGTGCACGCAGCAGCCCCCGGTTGAAACGGGCGATCAGGTTGCGGTCGTCCATAGAAATGACCTGGTCGTAATCCGCCATAGCGCCCCGCAGGTCGTTCATCTGGTATCGCACTAATCCGCGGTTGATGTAATATCCGTTTTCGCGGGTGTTGAGGCGTATGGCTTCGTTCAGGTCGGCGAGCGCTTCTTTCGGCCGGTTGATCTGGTATAGCAGGATCGCCCGGTTGCCGTAGCAGGGGGCGTAGTAGGGGTCGATCTCGATGGCTTTGTTGTAATCGGCCAGGGCGAGGGTGGTATCTCCTTTTTCCAGATACATGGCGCCTCTGGTCAGGTAGCCCAGGGATAATTTGGGATGGGCGGTCAGCAATTCCTCAAAGGCGCTTTCGGCCTGGGTATAATCTTTCTTCTGAAGGAGCGCAATGGCTTTGTTGGCCAGCATGGCACGGTCTCCGGGACGGAGTTCCAGCCCCCGTGTGTAATCGCCGATGGCCGGCTCGTACATTTCCATGCTCTGGCGGGCGATTCCGCGTGCATAATAGGCTTGCGACAGGAAGGGGTTGCGGGTGAGGCACAGGGAACAGTCTTCTTCCGCTCCCTGAAGGTCGTCGAGATTCAGCTTGGCTATCGCGCGGTAGAAATAGGGTTCGGCCAGCCAGGGTTTCGCCTTGATCACCTGGTTGAAGTATTGAATCGACAACACGTAGTCCTCGAAATAGAGTGCGTTCCGTCCGATGGCTAATACGCGATCGGTATTTACCTGTGCCGCGAGCGCCAGCGTACAGAGATGACAGAGGAGGAGAAGTATTGTCTTTTGTATCATTTTTTCATGGCTTTAATACGATAGGTGCACGAAGCGGTTCCTTTCATGATTGCTTTCAGTTTGCCTTTATTTAATTGTTTGCGGATGGGCGTAATATGGTCAATGAACATGAAGCCGTCCAGGTGTTCACATTCGTGTTGCACGACGCGGGCGGCAAAGCCCCGGATCGTTTCGTCCTGCAGCGTCCCGTGTGCATCTCTGTACCGGACACGTATGTCGGCTGCTCGCACCACCTTTTCGTGCAGACCGGGGAAACTCAGGCATCCTTCTTCCAGAGCGGTGGTTTCGTCGCTTCTTTCAATGATTTCCGGGTTTATCATGACCCGTTTGAAACCTTGACATTCGATATAATCGTTGCTTAGCGAATCGGCATCAATCACCAGCAGGCGGATGGCACGCCCGATTTGCGGAGCGGCCAGTCCGACTCCTTCGGCCTGGTACATGGTGTCGAACATGTTGTCGATCAATTCCGCCAGACCGGAATACGGTTCGGTTACCGGTTCGGTTTTTTCCCGTAACACAGGTTGACCGTATGTATAGATAGGCAATATCATAAACTTTTATATTTGGTACTTTCTAAATATGTCTGGAGGATGAAAACAGCGCTGATTTCGTCCGCCAGAGCCTTATCCTGTCGTTTTTTTTTCTTCAGCCCGCCGTCAATCATGGCCTGATGCGCCAGGACAGAGGTGAAACGTTCGTCGTAATATTCGACCGGAATCCCGGGCACAACCTTCCGCAGATGTTTCACAAACGCTTCTACATGCTTCAGGTTACCGGAGGGGGCATTGTTCAGTTGCTTCGGATAGCCTACCACAAACAAGTCTACCGCCTCACGGACTACATAATCCGCCAGAAAGTCCACCACCGAGCCGCTCGGTTCGGTAGTCAGTCCGTTGGCGATCAACTGCAATGTGTCGGTGACCGCCAATCCTGTACGTTTTTGCCCGTAATCAATAGCAACGATTCTTCCCATATGGGGTGCAAAGGTAATTCAAAAATTCAAAAATTCAAAAATCAGGTGCAATTCAAATTGTCGCGGATGAAACCTTGTCTCCGGAAACATTGTTTCTATTAGTAATCCCGACCGGATTGTGTCCGGAAACAATGTTTCTGTTAGTAATTCTGTCCGGATTGCGTCCGGAAACAATGTTTCTGTTAGTAATCTTGTCCGGATTGCGTCCGGAAACAATGTTTCTGTTAGTAATCCCGACCGGATTGTGTCCGGAAACAATGTTTCTGTTAGTAATCCCGACCGGATTGCGTCCGGAAACATTGTTTCTGTTAGAAATACTTGTTTTTCTCCGAATAACCGCTGTTATCCGTTTGCCCTTCTGTCTTGAACACGATTTTCAGGATTACAGGATTCACAGGATTTCGCCGCCACTATCCACTATTCTTAGTAGTACCGTATACCTATTTCCCCTCTATCTTATTCCCTACTAATGACAGCAGTTGTCACGAGAAAAGCGCTTCATGATTTGAATGAGATACGAGGGGGGATTGTGTGCATTATGGCTACTAAGGGCGCCTCCGGGGAAGATAAGGGTTGCTTTTTCCTTTTTGGTTCCGGATTGCCCGGGTTAGGACATAATATATCCATAGAAAGGGCAGAATTTCCCGCAGGGAATAAACAAAAAAACGACCATTTGAAATACATCCCTTCGGAGCCAAAAAAAATAGTTACCTTTGCATCGGTTTATATAGGAGAAATCAGTATGTCGGCAACTATTAAATGTATTGGAGTATTGACTTCCGGCGGCGACGCCCCCGGAATGAACGCCGCTATTCGCGCCATCACACGTGCTGCGATTTATAACGGAATCGCCGTGAAAAGCATTTATCGCGGATACAAGGGATTAATAACAAATGAAATAGAATCGTTCAAGACGCAAAATGTCAGTAACATTATCCAACGGGGCGGAACGATATTAAAAACAGCCCGTTGCGAGGAATTCCGGACGCCGGAAGGCCGTAAACGCGCTTATGACACGCTATGCAAAGAAGAAATCGACGCATTGGTCGTAATCGGCGGCGACGGTAGTCTGACCGGGGCGCGTCTATTGGCGCAGGAATATAATTATCCGATCGTCGGCTTGCCCGGCACCATTGATAATGACCTCTATGGAACAGATGTTACCATCGGCTACGACACCGCGCTCAATACCGTGATGGAATGTGTCGACAAGATACGTGACACGGCTTCGTCGCACGAACGTCTGTTTTTTATTGAAGTCATGGGGCGCGATGCCGGTTTTCTGGCATTGAACGGAGCCATCGCTTCGGGTGCGGAAGCGGCCATTATACCCGAAATCTCAATGGAAAAAGACCAGTTGGCGGAAATGATTGAAAACGGATTCCGCAAATCGAAGAACAGCAGCATCGTCCTGGTGGCGGAAAGCGAAATAACCGGCGGCGCCATCGGCGTGGCCGAACGTGTCAAAAAGGAATATCCGCAATTTGAGGTGCGCGTATCCATTTTAGGCCATTTGCAAAGAGGCGGTTCGCCCTCGGCGCAGGATCGCATATTGGCGACCCGCATGGGCGTGGCGGCCATTGACGCTTTGCTGGACGATCAACGGAATGTGATGATTGGTATTCAAAACGAAGAAATCGTACACGTGCCTTTTGCAAAAGCCATCAAAAACGATAAACCGATCAACCGGGATTTATTGAATACGCTCCGGATCGTTTCCATGTGACAGCGCTGTTTTCATAAAAAGGTCGATCAATTCTTTTGCCGCAACAAAAGAACTGAGTTCATTATGCAGCACGCTTTGTTCCATTTGGGGAAGCAACCGTTCAATCTCCGGATGATGGTAAAACGCTTGGCGCAACATCTCCCGGATACTTTCATACATCCAGTACCGGGATTGCTCATTCCGTTTGTATTCAAAATAGCCGTTTGCTTTGGTAAACGCTATATAGGCGTCGATCATCTCCCGGATTTCCGTTATTCCCAGGTTGTAGTAACCCGAATAGGTAAGCACTTGCGGCGTCCATCCGGAATCCGCAAGAGGGAACAGATGCAATGCGTTCCGGAAATGAGCGGCGGCCAATTTGGCGCGGTCGATGTTATCGCCGTCCGCCTTATTGATCACAATCCCGTCCGCCATTTCCATGATTCCACGTTTAATGCCCTGCAACTCGTCGCCGGTGCCGGCTAATTGAATCAGCAGGAAGAAGTCGACCATCGAATGAACCGCCGTTTCACTTTGTCCGACCCCGACCGTCTCGACGAAGATCGTATCAAAACCGGCTGCTTCACACAAGATGATGGTTTCGCGCGTTTTACGAGCCACCCCGCCTAATGAACCTGCGGTAGGAGAAGGACGGATAAAGGCGTTTTTTTCACGCGAAAGGGCTTCCATGCGGGTTTTGTCGCCCAAGATACTCCCTTTGGAACGCTCGCTGCTGGGGTCGATGGCAAGCACGGCCAATTTATATCCCCTTTGCACCAGATACATGCCGAAAGCATCAATGGAAGTGCTCTTTCCGGCTCCCGGCACACCCGTAATGCCGATCCGTATGGAACGACCGCTCCGCGGAAGGCACTGTTCGATAATTTCCTGAGCCTGTCGCTGATGTTCTTCTCTGGCGCTTTCGATCAAGGTAACCGCCTGGCTGAGAATCGCAATATCACCGCGGATGATGCCTTCCACAAACTCAGAAGTAGTATAGGTTTTTTGCCGGGAGATTCTTTTGAAATAAGGGTTGACGGACGGAACATCCGCCACGCCCTTATTTACTTTCAATCCCCTGTATTGCGCTTCATTTTCAGGATGCTCCATGCGCATTTACTTTTCGGCGATGACCCTGATCTCGCGAACGGGGCCACGGGGATCATTACATATTATATATACGTCCGTGACGAATGTACCGGTGATATTTTTCGGGGTGAGAACAACCGTCAATGTGGCCGTCTCTTCCGGTTGCAACGTTTTCCGACTGACCTCAGTCCGGACGTGTGCATGATCGCAACTGATATTGTGAAGTGTAAGTTCCGATTTTCCCGTATTCGTAATTATGATTTCTCGCGACACACGTTTGTTTCCCAATCCCAGGAAGCCGGGTTTCTTTAATTTGCCGTATTTCAACACTGTGCTTGAGAACCGGATAGCCGGCGCATTCGCTTTCTCCTCGGCGGTCTGGGTCGTAAAGTCGTCGACCAAGTTCATGGTGACAGGAATGACCTGACTTACCGTGACGCCTGAAGCGCTTACGGTTTTCCACGTGAACCGGCTTAAAAGGCGGCCTCTTTTATCAAACCCGGCGCCATTGAGCGTGACTTTAAACCGTTCCGCCTGTCCGCTTTTCAACAATCCGGGCGTTTCTATCGTGAGATAGTCCGGAACATCTTCGACGGAGAGCGTCACATCTTCTTCCGAAAAGTTTTGTATCCACATCTCCTGTGTCAAAGTCGCCCCGGGACGAACGGCGTAAAACAGGAACGCTTTCTGTTCCGTCAGCACAGGGCCAATGGTATCCTGAAGCGCACGTTGCAAATTATCGGGTTTCGGTATTACATCGCCCATGATCGTTACCCGCAGGCGCCGTTCCAGATCGTTGGTGTAGATCATTATGTTCTTCCTGAACGGTCCCGGACGGTTTCTCGGATCAAACGTAATCTCGACTTCGCCCGCTTGTCCCGGTTCTATCGGCCTGCTTGTCCATTGCGGTTTTGTACAACCGCAAGACGACTGAACCTGTTTAATAATCAACGGCGCGGTTCCCGTATTTTTTACCTGGAACACATGCGTGGCCAACCCCTCTGTTTCATTCACCCGTCCGAAATCATGGATGCTCTCAACAAGGGTTGCCACCGGATGTGGCTCTGCCTCCGTCTTCGCTCCATCCTGAGACCGGGCCGGCTGAAACAGAAAGATAAAAACGAAAAAAAAGAAATGAAATGCTTGCGTAGTTTTCCGCATCTTATTTTTCCGTTAGGGTTATTTGGGTATCACATTACCCCGGATGGTTAACGCATAACTTCCCGCTTTCCCGTTACTGTATACATTAATAGTTTTCGTAAACCGGTTCGGACGTCCGCTCGGATCATACGTGGCTTTAATAATACCGGTCTTGCCGGGGGCAATCGGTTCTTTCGTCCACTCCGGAGTCGTACATCCACAGGATGCCACTACATTTGTAACAACCAATGGCATTTCGCCATTATTCAAAATCGTAAATTCGTGAGAGACCGGCCCGTCGGCTTCATTAATATCTCCGAAATCATACGTTGCACTGTCCGTAACAGTGATGGATGCTTCCTTTTGTTGGGCAGTGATCATCCCTGTTGTCAATAAGATAGCCATTAATACAAATAGAATACGTTTCATCTTGCTCTTTTTTTATAGTTAAAAACATGACAAAGTTAATGCTAATTCTTTATGGTTGTACCCCCACGGCCATTATTTTTTCGTATATATGTTGAAAAACTGTGAAAGTGAGGGTTTTTGTCGTCTTCAGGGAAATCCTGACGGTCTGTTTCCACCCATTCGGCAGCATCTATGGGGGGGAAAAAGGTATCTGCTCCGGCAAAAGTATGATGTACGGTCGTCAGATAGAGTTTATCGGCTATGGCCATCGCTTGCCGGTATACATTGGCGCCACCGATAATAAATACTTCCTCTTCGTTTTCACAGGCGGCCAAAGCGCTCTGTAAAGTCGGACAGACAAGGCAATTCTCATACTTCGCCTCGGCGAATCGTTGTGTAAGGACGATGTTTTTCCGGTTGGGCAAGGCTCCTTTCGGTAAGGATTCAAACGTTTTACGCCCCATAATCACGGTATGGCCGGTCGTGATTTCTTTAAAATGCTGCATGTCATGGGGCAGATGCCATAATAATTGCCGGTCTTTACCGATCGCCCGGTGTTCGTCCATGCCCACAATAACGGATATTACGCTCATAATCTTTGAATCATTGAATCTTTGAATCGTTGAATCTTATACCGCCACATCGCCTTTGATATGTGGATGCGGATCATAACCGGCGAGTTCAAAATCTTCATATCGAAAATCGAATATACTTTGAATTTGCGGGTTTATTTTTATTTGCGGGAGCGGACGCGGCACTCTCGTTAACTGCAATTTCACCTGTTCCATATGATTTCTGTATATGTGAGCATCGCCCAGGGTATGGACAAAATCGCCCGGTTCCAGTCCGGTGACCTGCGCCATCATCTGTAGCAACAAAGCGTACGACGCGATGTTGAACGGCACTCCCAGAAAAATATCGGCGCTACGCTGGTACAACTGTAAACTCAACCGGCCGTTTGCCACATAAAACTGGAAAAAGGCGTGGCAGGGCGGCAGCTTCATGTTGGCCAAGTCGCCCACATTCCAGGCGCTGACAATGATCCGCCGCGAATCGGGATGATGCAGGATGGTATGTACCGCCTCGCTGATCTGATCAATGAAACCGCCCTGATAATCCGGCCACGAACGCCATTGATAACCATAGATATGCCCCAAATCACCCGTCTCATCAGCCCATTCGTTCCAGATGCGTACGCCCTGTTCCTGCAGGTAACGCACATTCGTATCGCCCTGCAAAAACCACAACAATTCATGGATGATGGACTTCAGATGCAGTTTCTTGGTCGTAAGCAACGGAAAACCTTCGCGCAGGTCAAAACGCATCTGATAGCCAAACAGGCTAAGGGTTCCCGTACTCGTCCGGTCATCTTTTTCCACTCCCTGCCGGAGGACGTCTTCAAGCAAATTCAGATATTGTCTCATAACACGTGCAAAAGTAAGCAATAAAAAAGTTTTCCTCAAACGACAGGGATAAATTATCACCTGTTTGAAAAAAAATCCTTGATTTTATTGCTGCAAATTATCGAAAATAACTACTTTTGATGCTTTTAGAATAAAACACTAATAATAAAGTAATATGAAAAGAACGTGGATAGTTTTAGTAATGGCCATCAATCTATTATGGTCTTGTGGAGAAAAGGAAGAACAGTTGATTTCGGGATTGGAGAAAGCCGCTTTCGTATCGGAAGTAAATGGTAAACCAACGGCTTTGTATGTATTGAAGAATGAAAAAGGCATGGAAGTCTGTGTCACGAACTACGGCGGACGGATTGTTTCCGTCATGGTTCCGGATGAAAGCGGGAAAATGACGGATGTCGTGTTAGGGTATGACAATATTGCCGACTATCTGGCTTCGGACGGCAACTTCGGGGCGTTGATCGGCCGTTACGGCAACCGGATTGCACAGGGTTTGTTTGTGTTGGATTCGGTGGAATATCGTCTGCCGCAGAATAACAACGGCAACTGTCTGCATGGCGGCCCGGAAGGGTTTCATACCCAGGTATGGGAGGCCGTACAGCCGGATAAGAAAACGTTGGAACTGACGTACCTTTCCAAAGATGGAGAGGCCGGATTTCCCGGTAACTTGAAAGTGAAAGTGACTTATACGGCCACCGAAGATAACGCATTGGATATTCGCTATGAAGCGACGACAGATCAGGCTACCGTAGTCAATCTGACGAACCACAGTTATTTCAATTTGTCCGGCATCGAAGGCGATCAGATAACAGACCATCTGATTCGGATTGATGCAGACCGTTATACGGTCGTGGACAGTTTGCTGATTCCGACTTCGGAGTTAGCGCCCGTAGAGGATACGCCCCTGGATTTACGCCGGTTGGCGGTTATTGGCGCCGGAATCGACCAACCCTTTGAGCAAATAGTACTGGGACGCGGTTACGACCATAATTGGGTGCTGAACGCCAACGGCGATATTACTAAACCGGCGGCCAAAGTCGTCAGCCCGGTGAGCGGTATTGTGTTGGAAGTCTACACCAACGAACCGGGCGTCCAGTTTTATTCGGGTAACGCAATGAGCGGCTCGGACAAAGGCAAATTCGGCATCCTTTACCCGCACCGGGGGGCGTTATGCCTGGAGACGCAACACTTCCCGGATAGCCCAAACCAGCCCGGATTTCCAAGTACAACACTCCGCCCGGGAGAAAATTACCTGAGCCGGTGTATTTACCGTTTCTCCACTGAACATAAATAAATGTAGGTTTTTGAGGAGGCTGTTCCAAAAGGGCAGCCTCTCTTTTTTTAGCAGTTTATACTTTACGCGGCAATGAATCATCGCGAAATGTTTTTTTTGAAGTTAACATTCATTCAGTATACCTTCTTTCCCTGCTTCCTGTATGGTGTGTCTATGGTGTGTGTATGGTTTCCGCAGAATAGCAGGATGGCGGAGATTGGTTAATTTGATTTAAAATACTCGTCTCGCAGGATTTGTAATCTCCGTTTTCCAGTTATATCCAGTCTCCGTACGCAACCGATACAAAAACATCGCGTCTCTGTTGTCGCGTACTTGCGACATCTTGTTTTCTACTTTTCTCAATGTTGCATCCATATTAATAATCTCCTCTATTTTTTGTTCATTCCCTATGGGAAATCGTAGCAGGGTGTTATATGCCTGTCCGAATCCGGACAAGCCGAAATCAAAACGGGAAAAGCAACCCTTATCTTTCCAGGATGCCCTTAGTAGCCATAACGATCACACAATATTTCTTTATTGTCCAAAAAATAAGGGGAAATAGATATGATCCTGTGCTACTAAGGGCGCCTGAGAAGAGAAGGGTTTTTGATGCCTTTTCTCTATGCAACTGTCGTCACTGCGAGGTACGAAGCAGTCGCCAATACGCCATGTCTGTCGGTTGTTTGGGCGATTGCTTCGTGCCTCGCAATGACGAGCTTGGACGGATTCGTTGAGCAACATCATGCTCAACGAATTGGATAAGGAATTGGAGCGAAGAGGTCACAAGTTTGTCCGCTATGCAGATGATATGATGATTCTGTGTAAAAGCAAACGTAGCGCCGAACGGACATTGACAAACATCATCCCTTACATTGAAAACTGCTTATATCTTCGCGTAAACAATACGAAAACAGAAGTATCACACTTGTCGAAGCTCAAATTTTTAGGCTATTCCTATTATATGAGCAAAGGCAACTGCCGGTTACGGGTTCTCCCCAAAGCCGTGCAAAAATGAAACAGCGCATAAGAGAACTCACCTCCCTCAGTAACGGTAAAGGCGATGAATGGCGCAAAACAGCCACCCGGCAATACATAAGCGGCTGGGTAAACTATTTTAAATTAGCCGACATGGAGACGTTGCTAATCAAGACAGATGAATGGTCTCGTCGCCGGTTACGGATGGTAATATGGAAACAATGGAAACGAATAAAGACCAAGTTCCGAAATCTAATGAAGTTAGGCATCAAGAAAAGCAAAGTCTGGGAACATGCCAATACCCGAAAAGGCATTGGTACACGGCCAACAGTTTTATCTTATCATGTACCGTCACCAATGAACGGCTAAAACGCTCAGGTTATCTCTTCTTCACGGATTATTACCGCAAGGTAAGGGTTAATTAAAGAACCGACGTGTACCGAACGGTACGCACGGTGGTGTGAGAGGTCGAAACGGGAATTAATCCCGTTTCTCCTACTCGATAAATGAAAATTGAAAATTGAGAGTTGAGAATGATGATTACAATATCAATTTAAACACGGAGCAGTAAAGAGAGCGGAATCCGTCCAAGCTCGTCATTGCGAGGCACGAAGCAATCACCCAAACAGCTGACAGACATGGCGTATTGGCGACTGCTTCGTACCTCGCAGTGACGACAGCTGTATTGAGAAAGGTATCGGACCCCTAAATCCCCTAAGAGAAGGATAATTTGCCGGAGGTGAAGTTGCTTTCCTGCCACCTCATATTTCTGATTTCCCATCTTTACTAAAGCGATAACATGCATGGCGCCTTGCCCTATCCCGCGAATACTCTTTATCATATCCACAGATGAAAACCAGCTATCCATCAACACATAAGACGCACGGATGCCATG
>JAITPV010000116.1 GCA_031289275.1 Tannerella sp. | reverse complement strand
AAGCATGCGAAATAGGGATAAACTATGCGCATCAGTCCGGAGCCGAAGAAGTCATGTTTCTGCATGTCTATTCCGGTAGCTATATTCCGCCGTCGTTTCCGTTTTCCAGTGAGATATTGGTTGACAGGGGTAGGGGAGAAGGTTATGCCTCAATCCGTTCGGCCTATGCGCGGGCGGAGGCGGATTTTGAGAAAATGTGCGCAACGATGGATTGCAAGATGGATTCCGGTGAATTACCACGTGTAAAATACGATTATATGCTTCGGGAAGGATTGCCGGAAGAAGAAATCATCGCATTTGCCCAAACATACCATCCGGAACTGATTATAATGGGTACACGCGGGAAGAAACAGAAAAATATGGATATGATCGGCAGTGTGACAGCTGAGATCATTGAATTGACGAATGTGCCGTTATTGGCTGTTCCGGAACAGATTACATATTATAACCTGCATAAAATACGGCGATTCGCATTTGCTACATCTTTTAATCAACACGATTTGATCGCTTTTGACCGGTTTGTGGCGCTCATGGAGAATTATCCGCAGGCAGAAATTCAATTATTTAATATCTCGACCAGCAAAAACGAATGGAACGAAATCCGCTTGAGTGGGATCAACACGTACCTGAAAAAGCAGTATCCGAACCTGATATTGGATTATACGGTATTGGATGACGGCGATTTATTGGAGGCCATAGAGAAATTCGTGAAAGAAAAACAGATTGATATGATTGCATGCAGTACACATCGCAGAAGTATGATTATGCGTATTTTCAGTCCGGATATTGCACGCAGAATGCTATTTCATGGTAATACGCCGTTATTTGTAATACCTATATAAATAATACATGGATTTATGAGGTTTTTTGCATGTGCCCGAAATCATTATAATCACTATTATGTTAAATGAGATAATACGATAACCTGATTCTCCCCTTATATATTCTCCCTAAAAAAAAGAGAGGCATTCCCTCACAGGAATAACCTCTCTCCAATCAATATCAACACAATATAAAAAGAAATGACTGACGGATTTATTTGCTCATTTCAGCATCAATCTCATCAAACTCTTTACCCATATCCAAATTATAATAAATCCCTCTTAATGCGATCATATATTCCATTTCGTCCGGTTCCTTCTGACGCGCTTTCTCGAAATAAGGCAATGCCTTTTGGAAAAATTCTTTGGCTACCGCTTTTTCTTCATTGTAAAGTTTGGTATCCGAGATCAGGTTGGCTTCGCTTATTTTGTTAACTCCCTGATTATAATAGATACGTCCGATATTGGACAAAGCGAGTGGATTTTCCGGTTCAAGTTCAACCTGTTTTTTGAAATTTATTTCGGCTTGTCCGTAATCTTTCCCTCTTTCATAAACGCTTCCCAAGGTTTGATACAATAGCCCGTTAGCGGCATCTCTGGTTATCGCGGTATTCAGCAGTTCAATCGCTTTTTCATTTTCATTTTCGGCGACATAGATACTAATCAAGTTCAGCAGGAAATAACTTGAGTCCGGAAAAATGGTCAAACCTTCTTTCAGGGTTTTAACCAGATTCGTCGTGTCTTTTATTTGCTCATATTCATAACACAGATATTGATACACATCACATTGCCTGTATGGCGCGTCTTTGGCGCGTTCCAGGTATTTAACTGCGAAATGGCCGTCATTCACCTGTGTAGCCGAAACGCAGGCATAGAATTGTGAGATCATGTAATTGGAATCTCTTTCGGCCACTCTTTCTCCTGCAAAAAACGGCAGATTAGCTATTTCCAAATACTGATCGAAGTAATCACAGGCTTTTTTATACTCCTGTTTTTCAAAATAATAAGCGCCTCCATTCAGATAATACACATGATTGGCCGCCAGCGTACTTTTAATATTCTTCGTATATTTGGGTTTCACCTTACCTTTTTCATTCGGCAGTTGATCCAATTCATACGCTTTCATAAAGTACGGAAAGCTGTTGCTTAACGCTTCGTACATCACAGGTTCATTCGGCTGTTGCCCCAGTATCAATTTCGTGCTTTCCAAACTGAATTGCATGTCTTCTACTTTGGCTGCCACATACCATGTTTTCGCATCATTCTGTGTTTCAGAATTTCCCAAGGCTCCTTTAATCAAAGTCCGTGCCTCGTTAAAATCGGGTTTCGGATCTTTTGATATGCGTTCGGCCTCGCTTACTGCCCTTTTTTGAGCAAAAGCAGTCGTTACTGCCAGACATAAACTAATTACTAATAATACTCGTTTCATCTTGTTCTTAATTTTTGATATTAATATTCTTTGTTTTAATCTTCTGTTTCTGGATTTTCTTCTTCATTTTCATCCGGATTGACCAACGCATTGGTTTCTTCCGTTTCTTTGATTTCCAAAACCTCATTTGGTTTAACCGCGTCTATTTCTCCTTCATATACGTTGACGATTTCGTCTTCTTCTTTTTCGGACATCACTTTACATACCGACGCTATTTCATCATTCCGTTTTCCGAGATTGATCAGACGAACGCCCTGCGTTGCACGGCCGATTATATGCAAATCGGCGACCTTCATACGTATCGTGACGCCGGATTTGTTGATAATCATCAGGTCATTCTCGTCGGACACGGACTTGATGCCGACCAACTTTCCTGTTTTTTCAGTAACATTGAGGGTTTTCACCCCTTTACCTCCACGGTTCGTAATACGGTAATCATCAATTTTCGAGCGTTTTCCGTAACCTTGTTCGGAAACAACCAGGATGGATTCTTTTTCCGGATTCTTAATGCAGACCAGTCCGACTACTTCATCGTCGGCCCCGTCTAACCTCATACCCCTTACGCCGGCGGCCATACGTCCCATAACGCGCACTTTGCTTTCGTGGAAACGAATGGCGCGACCGTTTCTATTGGCTATCAGCACTTCATTGTCGCCGTTGGTCAGGCGGACTTGTATCAATCCGTCGTCTTCGTGCAGCGTAATCGCATTCACACCGTTTTGACGGGGACGCGAATAGGCTTCCAGCAAGGTTTTTTTGATAACCCCTCTTTTGGTGCAGAACAACAGATAATGCGAATTGATAAATTCTATATCATTGGTCAAGTGCTTTATACGGATAAAGGCATTCACGCTGTCGTCCGCGTCGATGTTCAGGAAGTTTTGAATGGCTCTTCCCTTGGTGTTTTTTGCACCTTCCGGAATCTCGAATACCTTTTTCCAGAAGCAACGTCCTTTGGCGGTAAAGAACAGAATCGTCGCATGCATGGATGCCGGATAGATGTATTCGACAAAGTCTTCGTTGCGCGTTTCAGTGCCTTTAGCCCCTACTCCACCCCGCGCTTGTGCACGAAATTCGCTCAATGGCGTACGTTTAATATATCCCATGTGCGATATGGTGATAATCATCTCATCATCTGCATAAAAATCTTCCGGATTCAGTTCTTCCGACGCATAGACAATATCGGTTCGACGTACGTCGCCGTATTTGTCCTTGATTTCCTGCATTTCTTCTTTGATCAGACTCATCAATTCAAGCTCATTATCAAGTATTTCTTTTAATCGGGTGATCAGTTTGATAATCTCCTCATATTCGGCGCGTAATTTTCCCTGTTCCAGACCGGTTAATTGTCGCAGGCGCATTTCTACAATCGCGCGCGCCTGAACTTCGGAAAACGAAAAACGCTCCATCAGGCGGATAATGGCTTCCTGCGGATTGCCTGACGCTTTGATAATGGCAATGACTTCGTCAATATTATCCGATGCGATAATCAATCCCTCCAGGATATGCGCCCGCTCTTCGGCTTTCTTCAACTCGTATTGCGTGCGGCGGGTCACTACATCTTTCCTGTGGATAATGAATAAAGAAATTAAATCGTATATATTCACCAATTTGGGTCTTCCGTTCACCAGGGCGATATTGTTCACGCTGAATGAGGATTGCAGTGCGGTGAGCTTATATAATTTGTTCAGTACCACGTTAGAATTGGCTTCGCGCTTCACATCCACGACGATACGCATTCCGTTGCGGTCGGATTCATCATTCACATTGGAAATGCCGTCGATCCGTTTTTCATTTACCAGATCGGCGATACTTTTAATCAATTCCGCTTTATTTACCATGTAGGGAATTTCGGAAATGACAATCTTTTCGTGAGAATGTTCCGTTTCTATCTCTGCTTTACCGCGCAACACGATTCGTCCCCTACCCGTCTCAAACGCTTCTTTCACGCCGGAATAACCGTATATCGTAGCTCCGGTTGGAAAATCCGGCGCTTTAATATAATGTATTAATTCGTCTATTCCGATTTCGCCCTTTGCGTCAATGTACGCGATACAGGCATCCACTACTTCCTTTATATTATGGGGCGGCATGTTGGTCGCCATTCCCACGGCAATACCGGAAGCGCCGTTGATCAGCAGATTCGGCAGGCGCGTCGGTAAAACGCTCGGTTCCTTTAGTGTATCATCAAAATTAAATTGGAAATCAACGGTATCTTTGTCTATATCCCGCAGCATTTCTTCCGCCATTTTGCTCAGGCGGGCTTCCGTATAACGCATGGCGGCCGGACTGTCGCCGTCTACCGATCCGAAATTTCCCTGTCCGTCAACCAATGGATAACGAAGCGACCACACTTGTGCCATACGCACCATAGCGCCATATACGGATGAATCGCCATGTGGATGATATTTACCTAAAACTTCTCCCACAATTCTGGCCGATTTTTTATACGGTTTATCGGATGTGTTACCTAATTCATTCATCCCAAATAATACGCGTCTATGAACCGGTTTAAATCCATCCCTGACATCAGGAAGCGCACGAGAAACAATCACCGACATTGAATAATCAATGTAAGCCGATTTCATTACTTCATCTATGTTAACCGAAATAATTCTGTCTTGTTCAGTCATTTACTATTATGTTAATGTATATTCTATTGCCTTTCCTTAAAAAAGCACGCTAATGTACGGCTTTTTCATCGTATGACAAAAGTATTTCGTGTGAAAAAGTGTAATTTTAGTAATCTTAATATGATTCATTCGTTATTCAATGGAGAATCTTTTAATTTTGCGTCGTAATCTATAAGTATGTAATGAAAATGAAATGTTTGAAAAGTATGCTGATTGGCTGTGTAATCGGATCGTTGACTTGTTGTAACACAAAGACAAAGACCGATATGGAAAATAATATATTGATGGACTCTCTTTCGGTGGACAAAACGTATCACATGATGGATATAGAGACGAATCCAAGTTGTTTGTTACAAATCAGATTTATCTATCCCGTCGATTTTTCCGACAAAGAGGTGTTGAACTCGGTTCAAAAACAGTTTATTTCCGATTATTTCGGCGATGACTATGTTGATTTGACCCCGGAAAAGGCGGCGGAAAAATATGCGGAAAACTACATAAAGACATTCAAGGAAATGGAGCGTGATTTTCAGTTGGAACTCGAAAATCATCCCTCCGAACCGGATGAGTCGTGGTATATCAACGATGAAATTTTGAACGATCAAATCGTATACAACCAAAATGACATCTTGAGCTATGTGGTTTATAAGGAATTTTTTAAAGGTGGTGCGGCGCATGGTGCACACCACTATACAAACCGGGTAATCAACCTGAAGACAGGCCTGAAAATCACGGAAAGCGATATTTTTATCGACAATTACCAGGAAGACCTGACGGAGATTATCATAGATGGAATCACCCTTTCCAATAATGTAGATGAGGCGGTGGATTTGGAAAACATCGGTTTTTTCAATATTAACGAGATTGCCCCGAACAAGAATTTTTATATAGACGAAATCGGCATCACCTATACATTTAATGAATATGAGATTGCTACCTATGTCGTTGGTGCAACGTCCGTTCAGATTCCATACGAAAAAATAAGACATCTTTTACGCAAAGAAAGCCCTATCGCGGCCATTGCTTTTTGATGATATATGGAAGCCATTCAACGCTATTATCCGGATTTGGAAGTGAAGCAACTGCAACAGTTTGCTTCTCTCTATGCACTCTATGCGGACTGGAATGTCAAAATCAATGTCATTTCACGCAAGGATATTGAAAATCTTTATGTTCATCATGTGCTGCACTCGCTGGGGATAGAGAAGATGATTCGTTTCAAGGCGGATACTGCCGTGATGGATGTGGGTACCGGAGGTGGGTTTCCGGGCATTCCGTTAGCCATCTTCTTTCCGGAAGTATCGTTCCGTCTGGTCGATAGCATCGGGAAAAAAATCAAAGTCGCTCAGGCGGTTGCCGATTCCATCGGACTGACGAATGTGACGACCCGTCACTGCCGGGTGGAAGACGAAAAAGCGCGTTTTGATTTCATCGTCAGTCGCGCCGTGATGCCTTTGCCGGAATTGGCCGGACGGGTGAAGAAAAACATCCGTACGGAACAGAAAAATGCACTGCCGAATGGCTTGATATGCCTGAAAGGGGGTGAAATTCAGCATGAAATCGCTCCCTTCCGTAAACAATCGCTTTGTGTTGATTTGGAAAATCAGTATAAAGAGCCTTTTTTTAAAACGAAAAAAGTAATATACGTACACCTGTGATCACCGTCAAAATATTTGAATTTAACCCCGTAGCAGAGAATACCTGCCTGCTTTACGACGAAACAAAGGAAGCCGTTATCATTGACTGCGGTTGCCTGTCGCCGGCGGAAGAGAAGAGATTGTCCGGTTTCATTTCGGAAAACGAATTGAAACCGAAACGTTTGCTTTGTACGCATCTCCATTTTGACCATGTGTTGGGAAATGCGTTTATTAACCGGACTTACGGGCTTCTCCCGGAAGCTCACCGGAATGAAACGAAACAACTGCCCTCGCTCAAAGAGCAAATCAAGTTGATGCACCTGCCTTTTTCGGTTGATTTTGTGGATGTGGTAAACTTGCCGGAGGCGCAAGAAACCATTTCGTTCGGCCGGTCGGAATTGATCCCGTTGCTTACACCCGGACATTCGCCCGGAAGCCTCTCATTTTACTGCCCCCAAGACCATTTCATCGTTGTGGGAGATGCCTTGTTCCGCGGCAGTATCGGACGGACGGATTTGTGGGGAGGCGATTACGATACCCTGATAACGGCCATCAAGGAAAAAATACTCTCCCTGCCGGACGAAACGATCGTGTATCCGGGGCATGGAACTGCTACTTCGGTGGAGTACGAAAGACGATATAATCCCTTTCTAAGGTAGAGAAAAACTGAAATTAAAAACTAAACATTGAATGATTTATTATGAACACAAACAAATTTGCTAACCGCCATATCGGAATTACTCCGGACGATTTGCCTGCCATGTTGCAAACGATTGGAGTAGAATCTTTAGACGAACTGATTGAACAGACCATTCCGTCTGCCATCCGGTTGAAGAAACCGTTGAATCTCCCGGAAGCAATGACCGAACGCGGATTTGCCGAACATATCGCCGAATTGGCCGCTAAAAACAAGCTGTTTACCTCGTATATCGGCATGGGATGGTATGACACGGTCTGCCCGTCGCCTGTCTTGCGGAACGTATTTGAAAATCCGGTTTGGTACACTTCCTACACGCCTTATCAGGCAGAGGTTTCACAAGGCCGTCTGGAAGCCCTGTTCAATTTCCAGACCGTCATTTGCGAACTGACCGGGATGCCTTTAGCCAACTGTTCGCTGCTGGACGAAGCGACCGCCGCCGCCGAAGCCGCCTCCATGCTTTACGCTACCCGGAGCCGGGAACAGGTGAAAGCCGGCGCTAATCTGCTTTGGGTCGATGAAAACGTATTTGCTTCCACGCAAGCCGTTATCCGGACACGCATGGAGGCGCAGGGCATAGCGGTCGTCACGGATGATTACCGGCATTTTCCTTCGGATGAGAAAATATTCGGCGCTATCGTTCAATATCCGGATGGGAACGGTTCCATCGAAGATTACGCCGGGTTTGTATCTCATGCACATGCAAAGGGAGTGCCTGTGGCTGTTGCCGCCGACTTGCTGAGCCTTGTCCTCCTGACGCCTCCGGGAGAATGGGATGCCGACATCGTTTTCGGCAGTAGCCAGCGTTTCGGCATCCCTGTGTTTTACGGAGGGCCATCGGCAGCCTATTTCGCGGCAAAGGACGAGTATAAACGCCATATGCCGGGACGTATCATCGGCTTGTCGGTGGATGCCGGCGAACATCCGGCCTACCGGTTAGCCCTTCAGACGCGGGAACAACACATCAAACGGGAAAAGGCGACTTCCAACATTTGTACCGCCCAGGCGCTATTGGCTACGATGGCCGGGTTTTACGCCGTATACCACGGTGCGGAAGGACTGCGCGACATCGCTACCCGCATCCATGCCCATGCGTGTTTCCTGTCCGGCGAACTCGTGAAGCTGGGATACAGGCAGTTGAACGAATACTTTTTTGATACCCTTAAAATAGAATTGCCGGCGCATGTATCCGTTGCCGTTTTACGTGAAAAGGCGTTGGAAAGCCGTATCAACCTGCGCTATTTCGACGGCGGAGAAGTCGGCGTAAGAGAAGTCGGCGTAAGTATAGATGAAACGACGCAGGCAAGCGACATTGCGACCTTATTACATGTCTTTGCCGGAGCGGCAGGGGCGGATTACGTTCTGACGGAAACCATTCCGGTGCCAATCCGTATGGAAGAAAAACTGGTGCGTACTTCCGGGTTTTTGCAGCAGGATGTTTTCAAAAAATATCATACCGAAACGGAGTTGATGCGTTACATCAAGCGATTGGAACGCCGGGACATCTCCCTGGCTCATGCGATGATCCCGTTGGGATCGTGTACCATGAAACTGAATGCGGCAGCGGAACTTTTTCCGCTCAGCCGTCCCGAGTTTCAGCATATTCATCCGTATGCACCGGCGGATCAGGTGGCGGGATATACCGAATTAATCGAAAACCTGTCTGCCTGCCTGATCGAAATAACCGGACTGGAAGGTGTCAGCCTGCAACCCAATTCGGGCGCAGCCGGCGAATATGCGGGGTTGCGCGTCATCCGGGCGTATTTGGAAAGCATCGGACAGGGACACCGCACGATCGTGCTGTTGCCGGCTTCCGCTCACGGCACCAATCCGGCCAGCGCCGTTCAATGCGGGTTCAGCACGGTTACCGTTCGTTGCGACGAAAATGGTAATATTGATCCGGTCGATTTCCGTCTCAAGGCAGAAGAAAACCGGGAACATCTGGCGGCCTGCATGATTACCTATCCTTCTACGCACGGCATTTTTGAAGCCGGCATCAAGGAAATGAGCGACCTTATTCATGCCTGCGGCGGCCAGTTTTATATGGATGGCGCCAACATGAATGCGCAGGTGGGACTGACCCATCCGGGCAGTATCGGCGCCGACGTATGCCACCTGAATCTGCACAAGACCTTTGCATCGCCTCACGGTGGCGGTGGTCCGGGAGCAGGCCCCATTTGCGTAGCCAAACACTTGATTCCGTTTCTCCCCTCCCACCCCGTCGCCTTTGGCAGCGGCCGGAACACAGTCGCCGCTGCGCCTTACGGTAGCGCAGGCATCCTGCCGGTCACATACGCTTACATCCGCATGTTGGGAGCGGAAGGGCTGATGGAATCGACCCGAATGGCCATCCTGAACGCCAATTATCTGGCAGCGAAACTGAAAGATACTTACGGCATCGTATATACCGGCGCCAACGGACGGGTCGGACACGAATTGATCGTGGAATGTCGCCCCTTCAAGGCCAATGCAGGTATTGATGAAAACGACATTGCCAAACGGCTGGTGGATTTCGGATACCACGCTCCCACCCTGTCGTTTCCGGTACACGGCACGCTCATGGTGGAACCGACCGAGAGCGAAAGCAAGGCCGAATTAGACCGGTTTGTCGAAGCGCTGACGTGTATCCGGGAAGAAATCCGCGAAGTGGAAAACGGTACGGCTTCCCCGGACGATAATGTGCTGAAAAACGCACCCCATCCCGAATACGAAGTCGCTGCCGATACGTGGAATCATGCTTATTCCCGCACCAAAGCGGCTTTCCCGTTGGAATGGTTGCACGAAAACAAGTTTTGGGTAAATGTCGCCCGCGTAAACAATGCGTATGGCGACCGGAATCTGATAGTGAACCTGTGCGCCTGTACCCCCGGATAAATTCAATGAATGATGGCACGTCCGATAAAAGATACTCCGGTATTAACCGGAAAAGATGCACAACGTTTTACCGAAGCAATAGAAAACGTCAAACCCGTATCAAAAGAAATACGGGAAGAAATGAAAAAAGCATATGAGTTGTCAAAATCGAGAGCAACATTTTTTATGCCGTGAGTTTGGGGAATTTGTTGCATGGTACGAGAAGTTATGAGAAAAATGTTTACCTTTGCATTTGATTATTAATATATAAAAAAGAAATGAATTATGGCACGTCCGATAAAAGATACTCCGGTATTAACCGGAAAAGACGCACAACGTTTTACCAAAGCAATAGAAAACGTCAAACCCGTATCAAAAGAAAAACGGGAAGAAATTATGAAATCATATGAACTGCTGAAAAGTATCGCTACCTTTCCGATGCCATGAGTTTGGAGGATTTGTTGCATACTACGAATAGTCGGCTGATTCGGCTATCAGAAGATTCTGAGATTTTGCCGTTTGAGAGCGAAGACAAAGATTTGAATGATTTTTTGCTCAATGACGCGAAAAACTATTTGGCATCAATGCTGGCGGTGACGTATGCTATTCAAACCGATAACGAAACCATTGCTTATTTTTGCCTTTCAAATGACAATCTAACAAAAAAAGACGGAGAAAAATCAGTATGGAATAAAGTCAACCGAACGATTCCCAACGAAAAACGGCGCAGAACATATCCTGCTGTGAAAATCGGCCGGTTAGCAGTTTCCAAGAAGTATGCAAGAATGGGATTCGGCAAACTTATTATTGAATCTGTCATAGCAATGTATATTGACGGGAAACAACGTGCGGGTTGCCGTTTCGTTACCGTAGATGCTTACCGTCAGGCATTGCCTTTCTATGAAAAAAACGATTTCCACTATCTCACCGAAAAAGATAACGACGAAGATACACGAGCGATGTATTTTGATTTAAAAGCCATTTAACCCCCATTCCACAAAGTCTCCGAAAAGCAAGGCTCTTGCCTTGCCATGCCGGCCGGATGCCGGCTTTTAGCTGCGGCGTAGCGAAGACATTATGCCGAACCGAGATACTACATTTACATTTTCTGTTTTATTGAGCGCTCAGTAAACCTTACTAAGCGCTTGTCAAACTTTACTAAACGCCGCACCGAGGTTATTCACAGGAAACGCCTCACTGAGTTCTATATGCAATGTACAAAACCGTCCCGCGTGAAGTATAAACCACGCTTGATGTTGGACAATATCAAGCGTGGGTTTGCTCAACATCAAGCGTGATGTTGAGCAATATCAAGTGTGATGTTGAGTAATCTCAAGCGTGATGTTGGGTAATCTCAAAGATGAATCAGTCCTTTTCCCTGCCGGAGGATTTTAAACTCGCCGGATGTGCAGTCTACAATCGTCGAACCTTCCGTGCCGCCGGAACCTCCGTCGATCACCAGGTCGACCAGATGGGCGTATCGCTCGTGAATCAATTCCGGGTCGGTCGTATATTCTATCTGATCTTCGTCCAAATGTACGGACATTGTCAGCGCCGGATGTCCCATGTTGCACACCAGTTCGTGCGCAATGGGATGATCCGGTATGCGAATGCCGATTTCCTTGCGGTGTTTGTATATCTTGGGTAAGTCTCCGCCGGCCGGCAAGATAAAGGTGAACGGGCCGGGCAGGTATTTTTTCATTAACGAAAACGTTGCATTGCTGATTTTCGCATATTCGCTGACGTTCGAGAGGCCGGAACAGATGATGGAGAGGTTGCTCTTTTGCGGGTTAACGCCTTTGATCCGGCAAATCTTTTCCACGGCACGCACGTTCAATGCGTCGCAACCGATGGCGTAAAGCGTGTCGGTCGGATAGATCACCAGACCGCCGTCCTGTAATATTTTTACTACCGTGTCGATTTTCTTCGGATTGGGATTTTCCGGATATATCCTGAGTAACATCTTTTACGCCTCCCCCGTGTTTGACAAACCTTATCCGTAGACGATATGACCGTTCTCGTCGGTATATTCTCTAAAATCCTTGTACTGGTTCATGGCGCGCAGGCTCATTCCCATGCTTGAAAAACCGCCGTCGTGATAGAGGTTCTGCATGGTCACTTTCCGCGTCAGATCGGAAAATAGCGTGATGCAATAACCGGCGCATTCGTCGGCGTCGGCATTGCCTAAGGGACTCATTTTGTTGGCAAAGTCCATCAGGTTTTCCATCCCCTTGATGCCGCTTCCGGCCGTTGTCAGTGTCGGAGACTGGGAGATGGTGTTGATGCGTACATTCTTTTCGCGTCCGTAGATATATCCGAAACTGCGGGCGATGGATTCAAGCAGGCTTTTCGCGTCCGCCATGTCATTGTATCCGAAGAATGTTCGCTGTGCCGCCACATAGCTGAGCGCTACCACCGAACCGCCGTCCGCAATGGCGTCCCGCTTTTTGGCCACTTGCAGCATTTTATGAAAAGAGAGGGCGGATATGTCCAGCGTTTTCTCCAGCAGGTCGTAATCCAGGTCGTCGTACGTGCGTTTCTTGCGCACATTCGGACTCATGCCGATGGAGTGAAGCACAAAGTCGATCTTCCCGCCCAGGATGTTTATCGATTCGGTGAAAACTTTTTCCAGGTCCTGTATATTCGTAGCGTCGGCCGGAATGATTTTCGCCTGTAATTTTTCGGCCAGCGTCTGGAGTTCGCCCATGCGCACGGCAATCGGCGTATTCGTCAATGTAATAACAGCGCCTTCTGCAACGGCGTGCTCGGCCACTTTCCATGCAAGGGACAAGTGGTCCAGCGCACCGAAGATAACGCCTCTCTTTCCTTTCAGTAAATTGTAACTCATCTTTTGTAGTATTAAAGTTCGACCGCAAAAGTACAACAAAAGATTCAAAGCGTCAAAAATTCAAAGATTCCGGGATTCAAAACGTCATACGATTTATAATAAGGATAAGTCCGACAATGATCATAAAAATAGTTCATTTTCGGATATTTATTCCAGCGATGGTAAAATAATTTCTATTCCGAAAGAAAGCATAGCTTTTTCCGACAATTCTAAAAAATCTTATCCGGATAGTTGTTTCCGGCTTCCGACAGATTGGTTGGATAAATGGGAGGCGGACGTTGCGGTGATGCTGCGTAATTTTGAGTGTCGCGATAAGTTTTTCGTTCCTTCGGGTTTACTTTTTTGCAAAACACGGTCATTTTCGGGTTTACTTTTTTGCAAAACACGGTCATTTTCGGGTTTACTTTTTTGCAGTTTCGGGGAATTATTATTAGCTTTGCATCGTATTTAAAGTAATTTTTTTCGGATGTATGGCAAAAGATATGTATTATAGTCGCAATGTAGACAGAGAATTATCCTCATGGAGTAAAGAGAAGGACAGAAAAGTATTGTTACTTCGCGGCGCCCGGCAAGTAGGAAAATCGTCGGCCGTTCGGCAGTTGGGCAAGTCGTTCAAGTATTTCGTGGAAATTAATTTCGATGATGTCGGCGAACAGGTCAAAAATCTCTTTCAACCGGGCGTTGCACCACAGGAAATAGGTATGAAACTGTCGGCATTGACCCTTATTCCGGTCGTTCCGGGCGAAACGTTGCTGTTTCTGGACGAGATTCAATCCTGTGTTCCGGCAATTTCAAAATTACGCTATTTTTATGAACAG
>JAITPV010000063.1 GCA_031289275.1 Tannerella sp. | reverse complement strand
GATGCAGCACTTTTTCTGAACATTTTCTTTCTCGTTTTATATTGCAAAAATACTAACATTTAATGATATATGCAACCTTTTGCGATGAGGGGTTTTCGGAGTGGACTCAATCTTTGAATCGTTGAATCTTTGAATCGTCGCATCAATGGCGTTTATCTGATGATAGAAATTATCAGTTTGATTTGTGCCTGAAAGCCTCTTAACTTTGTGCCTGAAATTTAAAAAAAAGGAACTATGTTGGATTCATCATTAAAAGAGCAGGTACAAAACCTGATGAGTGGTCTGGAGGCCGATTACGTACTGGATATTACCGTCTCGCCACAGCATGAGAACCGGGCGGAACTGCTGGAGTTATTAGACGAAGTGGCCGGTTGCTCCGGCAAAATCACTTGCAACGTGAAAGAAGGCGCCGGACTGGAGTTTTCGCTGTGGAAAAACGGGCAAGATACCGGCATCAAATTCCGGGGCATTCCCACAGGACACGAATTTTCCTCGTTACTGTTGGCCATCCTGAACAGCGACGGCAAAGGGAAAAACATCCCCGACGAAGCGACTTGCAACCGGATCGGAGCCTTGCCGGGCGACATACGCCTGACGACCTATGTTTCACTGTCGTGCACTAATTGCCCGGATGTCGTGCAATCCCTCAACCTGATCACCCTGCTGAACGGTCGTATCCGCCACGAAATGGTGGACGGGGCGCTCTGTCAGGCCGAAGTAGACGCATTGAAGATACAGGGTGTGCCTGCCGTCTTTGCCAATGGCCGGTTGCTTCATGCGGGCAAGTCCGATTTCGGAGAATTGCTGGGCAAACTGGAAGCGCACTACGGAACGGACAGCCAACAACCGGCCGAAGTGAAACATTATGATGTCATCGTGATCGGCGGCGGCCCGGGCGGAAGTGCGGCGGCGATTTATTCGGCGCGTAAAGGCTTGCGGGTCGCTCTGCTGGCCGAACGCATCGGCGGCCAGGTGAAAGAGACCGTAGGCATTGAAAACCTGATCTCCGTATCCTATACGACGGGCGAGAACCTGGCGGCCAACCTGAAAGCGCATATTCAAACCTATCCGGTCAACATGTTTGAATATCGCCGGGTAGAAAAAGTGGAGATGGACGGAAAAGAGAAGATAGTCACCGCTACCGGTGGGGAAAAGTTCGTCGCGCCGGTCGTGATTATCGCCACCGGCGCAAGTTGGCGCAAACTGAACGTGCCCGGCGAAACAAAGTATACCGGACATGGCGTCGCCTTCTGTCCGCATTGCGACGGGCCTTTCTACAAAGGGAAACACGTTGCCGTCGTCGGCGGAGGGAACTCCGGGATAGAAGCGGCCATCGACCTTGCGGGCATCTGCTCCAAAGTAACCGTTTTCGAGTTTCTGGATGAGTTGAAAGCCGACCGGATTTTACAGGAAAAAGCCAAAAGCCAACCCAATATCGAACTCTTTCTATCGACGCAAACGCTGGAAGTTGTCGGCGACGAAGAAAAAGTCACCGGTATCCGCGTTAAAAATCGCCGGACGGACGAAGAACGTCTCATTGAACTGGACGGCATCTTTGTTCAAATCGGATTAATGCCCAACAGCGCCGTTTTCAAGGAACTCGTCAACACCAACCGCGCCGGTGAAATTGAGATTGACACGCATTGCCGCACAAGTCAGCCGGGTATATATGCCGCCGGCGACGTGACTACCGTACCCTTCAAACAGATTATCATATCTATGGGCGAAGGCGCCAAAGCGGCGTTAACGGCTTTTGAAGATCACATACGCGGAAAGAATTAAGAGTTAAGAATTAAGAGTTAAGAGTTATGAGATGACTGTCGATGTGCTTCGTTGTGTTGGGATTGAGGCCTGTTCTCAACACAGTTGCCGTCACTGCCGGTAGAGACGTTGCGCGCAACGTCTGTACGGGATACCGTTCTGTACAAGGCCGCCGTGTCTCCATGTTCAATTGGGATTGGCAGCCGATGAACATTATGGTAATCCGGTATACCCTCTGCGCACCGAAGGAGGCGGCATTGTCCGATACTCCTACTGCACGCCCGATTTCATTGTCGGCACGGCGATGTACAAGGCGCTTCCGCATGAAGACTATATACTGATCAATTCGCAGATAAGAAAGTCATCATACGCTTAAACATCGGATAACAGGCTGTTAAGCGAATGACCTCTTGCGCTGCATCCCCAAAGCCCCTTTGTAGAACAGTCCGAGCCGAAGGTGCATATCTTCGGACATGTCCATAATGGCTATAGAAATCATTTATAAACGTATCATTCCAATGTAAAAAAACTTTTATTATTCCTCTAACCTATAAATCTAAATATTTTTATATACCTTTGTCCATTGACTGTAAAGATTTATGATTGAAACGAAGATAATCAGAACAGGAAATTGAGAATTGAGAATTGAGAATTGAGAATGATGAATACAATTGGAAATATTTCAGGCTGCGAAAAATATAATCGGATGTCGATTCCGACCGTCCGCAATGCTGACGGACACAATCCGGACAGGATTCCGACCGTCCGCAATGCTGACGGAGACAATCCGAACAGGATTCCGGTCGTCCGCAATGCTGACGGAGACAATCCGGACAGGATTCCGACCGTCCGCAATGCTGACGGACACAATCCGGGCAGTATTCCGATTGTCAGCAATGCTGACGGATATAATCGGATGTCGATTTCGGTCGTCAAGAGTCTTGACGGAGACAATCCGGGCGCAAGACTGAAAAAGATGTAATAGGTAAACGATATAAATTTATTAATTGATTTAAAAAACAGGATTTTATGGAAGGAAATTTGAAAAAACCGGACTTGAGCCGGTACAGTATTGCCGAACACCTCGGATTTCACGAGGGAGCGCTCGTGATTTGCACGAAGCATCAGAGTGCAATCGCATCACCGACATTGATGAGCGCATACATATTTTGTGTGGATCAGGAAACGGGCATCTACAAGTGGGTGCGACGGAGTGAATTTACGAAAAAGAAGACGGATACCGATCATGAACGCGATCTGGCGTTCACGGGCATGGGCGGTATTGTGCGCGCTCACATGAAGGACTTCGATCCGACCGTGCGCGACGCTGCTTTTCATGTACATAACCTGCTGGAAAACTATGGCGACGTTACGCACATGACGTATGATTCCGAAACGGTGGCTGTCGACAGCATCGTCGACCGCCTGAAAAGTGCGGATTACCTGAAGGCCGTCGGACTGCTCGGTATCCAGCCGTGGGCGACCAAACCTGGGGAACTGAATACCCTGTTCAAGACGTTTGTCGCAGATACGGCAGAGGAAGAGCTACTCAAGCCGGACATCTCGCCACGCGCCTCCCGCAGTGAATCCGACAAGGGACTGCGTGCGATCACCAACCGCGTAGAGTCGCTGATCAACATCAACGGCGATAAGGATTTTACCGGCTTTGTAGAGGAGTTCAACATCCTTGTGACGCACTACAACACGCTGGCCAACGAGCATTACGGACGTCTGCACGCACGGACGGACATTTCGACGGCTATTGTGGATGAAATTCCCGCACAGCCGGCTACCGGACTGCCGGTACATGTCATTCCCGTGCTTCGTCTTCGCGTGACGGACAGGGACGGCGTAGAGGAACTGATCATTCTCGACTTCAGCGCCGACTTTACCGTGGCGTACAAAAACAATGTCCTCCCCGGCACGGCTACGCTTACCGCACACGGCATCGGGAAGTATAAGGGTGAGATCGTGACTACA